>NZ_JCACKQ010000053.1:0-48420 GCF_059505465.1 Symplocastrum torsivum
GAGTCGTTTGCTCCCGGCTAACTCTCCAGAGCGAAGCAAGTCTAGGGTTTCCATTCAATGAGAAAGTAGCTCCGTTTAAGGAATATTGCTAAAAGAAATGCCGTCTCTCGCCCTTATTGTTCCTTTTCTTGAATTATTTGCTATTAAGTCAAGAAAAACTCGTGATTGCCGTTGCCAGACACAAATTGCTAAACATTTGTGTCTTTGACTTTAGAGGTTCAAGGCTACCCCTCCCCCTTGATGGGGGGAGTCAGACACAAAAAGTTGAGGTGGAAAAAACATGGCTCGAAGAATAATCCCGTTCAAGATTTTAGCGATCACTACACTAATTGCTACGTTCTTTCCAGGTGGTCAAGTTCTGGCAGAAGAAACCTACTCCGAAAAAGCTAGCCTCTTGGCTGACATTGCCGTTCAGTATAGGGCGCTAGGACAATCTGAGCAGGCTGTGAAGATTTTAGACCAAGCCCTGCCCTTAGCCCAAGCGAGTACCAATGAGTGCTTCAAAGGCACCCCAACAGTGAAAGTAGCTGGAGGCTATATTCTGGCTGGACAGGAAGCTTTAGGGAAGAAACTTCTGGCACAAGCCATCCAGATTGCCCGTACCCAAACAGCAACAGGTTGTCACATGAGTGCAACTTCTCCGGAAGAGTCTCTACTAAACCGAGCGTCTGAATACGCAGAAGCTGGGTACTACGACTTAGCTGTTGAAATCATGACAGGAGTAAACAATCCTGTGTTCACTCCTATAAAAATGGCCGAGGTGGCGGGGCATTATGCCAAAGCCGGATTGGATGAGCAGGCAAGTAATGTCTTGAACCAAGCGCTCGAAATAGCACAACGCCTTGACAATGCCGAATATAGAACCCTGACTTTGAGGGGAATTGCCTCTCATCTTATTCAAGCTGGGCAAACCCAACTTGTGCCTCAAGTATTAGAGCTTGCACTTAAGAGTACATTAGCCATCAATGAGGCACAATCGAGAGACAATGCCGCCGCCATGAAACTATCTGGGATGTTAGGCATTGCTTCTCAATTTGCCGAAGTTGGACAACAAGATCGAGCCAAAGAGCTTCTCGCTCAATCCTTACCAAAGATACGGACACTTGAGTCCAAGCTCTTTCCCCTTCAAAAAACGCTCAACCTAGTTGAAACAGCACTCCAGTATGCCGCATTAGAACAGAACAACTTGGCTGTCGAGATGTTAGTCGAAGCTCGCTCCTCGGCGCAGGCAATTGAGGAACCTCAAACCAAAAGTCTTGCAATAGCTAGGGTAGCTGAAGGTTACGCAGAAATCGGAAACTTTGAGATGGCGCAGCAAATTGCCCGCTCCCTCAAAAATGTTAATTATCGGGAGCAGGCATTCCGTGGAATTTCGCTTGCTTATGCCAAAGCCGGATACTCTGAGCAAGCGCTAAAACTGGCAAAATCGATGGGAAGCCCGAACGTCACCTTTGGAGGGATTGTCAGACATTATCTACAGAGCGGACAGTACGACCTAGCGCTTGAGATTGTCCAACAAAACAATCTTTCTGACTTGCTATCGGATGTGGCAGTCGCTTACCTTGAGGCAGGGCAGCCTGAGCGTGCGTTGGCGATTGCTCAGTCCATCGAAACCCAACCTGATGCTATATACCAAAAGGACTGGAGATTATCGGCAATCGCCCCTGGGTTTGCCAAACAGGGAAATTTGGAGCAAGCGCTTCAGGTAGCTCAATCTATAACAGACAAAAGTTACAAAGCTCAAGCCCTGACGGCGAGCGTTGAACAATATGTGGCAAAAGAACCCGACAAGATTGAGCCGATTCAACAAATCCTTCGGGTGCTTACTAGTCGCTTCAATTCCCTATTCGGCGACTCAAACGACTCAAATAAAGATAAAGCCTCGTACATTCTAGAGGAAGCGCTTCAAGTTGCTAATTCAATGGCACCAAAACGCTAATGAGCAACATCAAGCAATAGCTCAGGCTTCCACAGGAAGTGGAAGACTTAAACGGGGGCAATTTGGCGATTATCAGGCTTGACCGATGAAGCCCGGTGCGTTCACAGATTGCCCCGTTTCCAACACTCAACACATAAATACAGTTATGCCACCAGTTTTAGCTCTAGCTCGTATCGAGGTTGGAAAGCGGTCATCTGTGGGGAAGTTGCGGGAAGGCGACAAGGAGTAGATTTAGGCAAAGACGAAGATATCCGTATTCGTTATCGCTAATCCAGTGGATAGCTGAGCAATTTGGATTTGCGATAACGAACCCGTGCCATCAGCATCAAAGAATAAAGCACCCGTACTCTGAGCGTAGATGAAGCGAGTACTGCTATCGCTGGCAGCCAAACCGACTGTAAACTGAGCGGCGGCAAGCACCGCTCCTTGAAGCAGTCCGCCGCCGAAACCACTAGCCGAGACACGGAGGGTATCCTCGCCCACCTGGAAATCGGTAATAGTGTCCATTCCTGTTGTGCTGCGCCAGCGGAAGAAACGGTCAGCTCCAGCGCCACCCGTGAGGATGTCGTTACCGATGCCGCCAATCAGAATATCATCGCCAGCATTACCAACAAGAGTGTCATTCCCTTGCTTGCCAGATAACTTGTCGTTATCTGCACCACCTGTGAGGATATCGTCACCTGGAGTTCCGATGAGAGGCGCACCTAAAGCAATTGTCCCGAAGACATCATCATTGTTTTGACCTTCGCCAACTCCATTAGAGCCAGTATTGCCAGTAGCATTCGCTGCATTGTTACCGTCAAAGGTGGTACTAGACGCGGTAACGATGGGTAAGTCAGTCGGCATCCCTTGATTATTGCCGGAGTTCGTAGTAGTGTTCAGAACAAAAATTGCTCCTCCTAACCCTTGAGCGTCATCAGTGGTTGAGTTTGAGCTTTGTCCCGTTCCACCAGTTGCTTGGTTGTTGTTAAACGTCACGGTGTTTAAGGTCAGAGAACCACTGCGAACAAAGATGGCACCGCCCATGCCTGCACCGCCTTCGCCGCCGAAGCCTTCGCCGCCGCCGCCGAAGCCGAAGCCACCTTCGCCGCCATCGCCGCCGCCGAAGCCGCCTCGGCCGCCGTTGCCGCTGTAGCCGCCGTAGTTGCTGGCTCGGCCGCCGAAGCCGCCTCGACCGCCGCCGCCGCCGAAGCCGCCGTCGCCGCCGTCACGACCGTCGCCGCCATAGGTGCTGCCGCCGCCGAAGTCGCCGCCGTCGCCGCCTCGGCCGCCGCCGCCGCCGAAGCCGCCTCGGCCGCCGTTGCCGCCGTTGCCGCCGTCGCTGAAGCCGTTACCGCCTCGGCCGCCGTTACCGCCGTAGCCGCCGAAGCCGCCGTTGCCGCCGAAGCCGCCTCGACCGCCGTAGCCGCCGTTACCGCCGTTACCGCCGTTACCGCCGTTACCGCCGTTACCGCCTTGGCCGCCGTTGCCGCCGTTACCGCCGAAGCCGCCGAAGCCGCCGTCGCTGCCGTTACCACCGTTACCGCCGTTAGTTCCAAGTCCTCCGGGAGTTTCGGGGTTTGGATTGCTAAAGCCCAACCCCATACCCCCACCTCGGCTGTCGTAGCCGCCATTGCCACCAATCGCTTGGTTATTGCTGAAAGTGGCATTGCTAACCGTAACGCTGCCGTCGTAAATAAACAAAGCACCGCCCATGCCAGCACCGCCACCACTTCCATCTCCTCCTCTTGCCCGACCGTTAGCGAACGTGAGGTTATCGAAGACAACGCTGCCCCTTCTGACAAAGAAAAGGCGATTGACATCATTCCCACTGACTTGATAGCCACCCCCATTAATCGTTAAGCCAATATCTTCTTCAATTAAAGGCAGGTTACTTTCTAGGGTGATATTGCCTGTGAGATTGAGCGTATCTTCTTGACCATTGTTTTTCGAGATAGTTAGCGCCTCTTGCAGTTCGGCAAAAGTATCGATATCGTTAAAAGCTGCCATTCACCCATCTCCCGTTAAGTTGACGATTATTTGTTGAAAAACAATTGCCTTGATTGAGTTCAAGTTGCTAGTAGAAAGCAGTGAGCTTTTGAATAAATTGGAATAGCAAAACCGCACAGGACTTACGCAACTATCACAAGCACGGGCGCTGCTACGCCGCACCTTTTAGCAAAAAACTAGACAAAACGCCTGAAATTATTCGGTCGTTTCAATTGTTGAATTAAATAGTCTGACACAAGTGCGTATTTTATTTGATAAAAAGTTAATTACTGTTATTAATCTAACTATTGGCTCGGCGCTCACTTGTGGCTGTTTAAGAGTGCATTTGTACGACTTGTGCCTTCACGTTGTGCCAGTTGCGTAACTCCTGACAGAGAGCGACTTGAATGTAACGTCGTTGTTACTAGAGGCAACATAAGTTTAGCTGGGTTGGTTCGGGTAAAAGGTGTTGTAGAACCAAGCAAATCTTTGCTCTAGGCTCCCTTGAATGCGGGCAGGAATCAAGTGATGGCTGGGGGAGCGAATCTGTTGTTTAGTTTTGTGGGGATATTTGAAACGATAGTAACTATCGCTTTCGTGGGGTTTGGTTTGTAAGTTTTGCGGGTCAAACTTAGCTTTCGGTAACCCTAACCACTGATAAATGCTCTGCATAACAGCAACAGGTTCACTGACTAGATGTTCAAACACCACGTAGTACAGGTGTTGCTGTAAGCGGGTATCAATATCTTGCAACGCTTCAATCGAACTCAGCGGACCTCCGATTACCCCTGTCTTATCGAAGAGTTTTTCGGCTCGTTCCCAGCGCGAGAGTTCTGCTAAATGGTCGGGAAAATCCAGCAGGAGCGTTTTTTGGTGTTGGGTTTCAATCGAACCATAAATCTGTCCGAGTTCCCGCACGCAAACGAGCATCCGAAAGTTGGGGTCGAGTAAATTCACGGTTTCGAGATGATGCAACCAACCCCGATTTTTATCCACCACCCAGGTTTGAGCGGTTTGTGCAAACCAACCATTGATAAAACCCCGAAAGGCATTTACCAAACGCTGATAGGTGTGGTCAAAGTCTACGTCGAGTTGTGCCAGTAAAAACTGTTGGTCGCTCAGATGGTAGCGCAAACCGTTGAGCGTTTGGCACAAGGGGGAACTATGACCGGAATGGTCAATCTCTGGATGGTGGTCTAGAAGTTGACATAACAGGGTTGACCCGGCACGAGGTAGCCCCGTGACGTAGATAACCTGTTTATTGAGCATTGAACTGTTGTGATCAAGGTAAACTTATCAATTGTGACGGATTTCACCCTACCTAATACCGATAAGAGTGCGGTATTGGAAGTAGAAGAATGGCTGTAATGACGGTATAGCGTTTTTTCGGCTACTTCCCGAAAAATACGAGACATAGAAGGTCAAAAATTGGCTCTTATTGAGAACGACCCCGATCTTGTTGCAAGTCATCAATAAGCTGGTCGAAACTATCGCTTCCTAGGAAAGTATCGCCTTATAAGTCATATCGCTACAAGATGCAGCCGATGCCCAAACCTGACGTTACGACTTACGCCCACCGGGTGATTAACGTGATCTAGTAAGCTTCGACAATCTCCATAGCTGGAGCGATCGCTTGAGAAGCTAATTCCGTTTGTCCCGCTTCTACCAAATTATTGGCTAGCTGAGCCAATACCCAAGCTTTTTCATTCTCACCCGTGACAGCGTTCGCCATCTGTAAGGCTGGGTTATATTGTTTAGCTTCAGTCAACACCATCACTGTTTGAGAAAACCAGATAGCGGGTGTGGCATCGCGCTGCTCAATGGCAGAAACGACTTGCACGGCATCTGCAACTTTTCCCGTCTCAGCCAACCCAACAGCTAGATAAACGAATGCCGTAGCTTTGAGATAGTCATCCTTGATGGTAGAAGCCACCTCTTTGGCTTGTTCATATTGCCCAGCTTTAGCCAAGCTCCTGACGATGCTATGCAATACGAGAGCTTTCTCGTCATCACGCTTGATAGTAGAAGCTAACTGCAAAGCCTGTTCAGGTTGTCTGGATAAAGCAAAAAGGATGGCAATCCGTGACAACATAGACTGTTGTTCCATAGAGCCAACTTCAATCGTCTTTGCTATCTGCAAGACTTGCTCTAATTGGCTCACCTCAGTCAAACTTTCTGCCAAAATAGTCAAGACCATGGCTTGAGTTAGGTCACTCTGAATAGTATTGACTAGCTGCAAGGCTTGGTCAAACTGTCCTGATGAAGCGAATTGAACAGCGATCTTACCTAATGCACTAGCGTTATGGTGGCTATCAAGCGGATTTACCAGTTGCAAGGCACGGTCGATTTGTCCGGATGAAGCCAACTCAACAGCGATGTTAGCAAATGCCTCGTGTTTGTAACCTTGCGTCTCATCGGTATTGGCTATGGTATTGGCTATTTCCAAGGCTTGCTCGTACTTACTCGCCTTAGCCAAGGTACTAGCAATGTGACTTAATACAATCGCTTTATTAGCATCAAGCTTGATGGTATTTGCCGCTTGTAAGGCACGATCTATTTGTCCGGCTTCAACCAGACTGGGAACTATTTTGGTTAAAACCCGTAATTTATTAAGGTCATCAGTGACGGTATTGTTAAACAGCTTCATGGCTTGGTCATGTTTTCCTGTCCTCACCAACTTCTCCGCTACACTACCCAACACAATGACTTTCTCATCGTGATCTCGAATTGTATTAGTTAGCTGCAAGGCTCGCTCAATTTGTCCTTCCTTAGCCATACTGCTGCCTATGCCAGACAACACCAGATCTTTGAAACCGCAGTACGTTATCCTATCCACCAACTCTAGGGCTTGGTCATACTGTCCTACCGCCGCCAAATACCAAGCTATGCTAATCAACGGTCGCTCTTTCATCAGGATGTTGCGCTCGCTCTCAGAGGAAATATCCCCTCGAAAGGATTGACAGGCGGGTTGCGTCTCGGCTTGCTTAACATCTACCTGTGCTGAGGATGGGGATTTTGGATGAATTGAGGCGATACCAACGAGAGTACAGAGGCTGAAAACTGCCAGGAGGACGTTTCGGGGTCGCATAGTATTCACTTTAAGAAGAATGCTTAATATTTCTCGACAGGATTAACGTTCCTTGCCAACTGACGAATTGTGAAAGTCATACAAGTCTAGAAATGCATATAACAAAGGCAAAGAAGTGAAAAGAACCTTGGGTGCAAAAGAGCGCTTCAGAACTTCTGGCTATAATTTTTTTGCTTCTGTAGCAAAAGAATCTACTTTTATTAATGGCATTGCTTTCTAAGAGAGTCACCAATTCCTGCATCACTTCATCAAATCTTGATTCTTTTCTAAAATTTTGAGAAGTACAGCGCTTGATGAAATGTTAAATTAGCAACCTCAAATTAACGATATTCCGTTGTTCTGGCAATAGCCTCTCTCTAGAAGCCCTTTTAAGGAGTCTTCTTGATAATAGCTAGCAATAAACGAGTAGTAAATTACTATTTTATGCGTCATATAGTTACATAGTGAACTGTATTGATTGAGTAGGTGAAAGTTTTTTGGAATACCAGGGAAAATCGATAGCTAACTCTAGTCAAGGCGGAAGAAGCACCTATGACACAATTCAATATTCTTACCTACAACATTTTCAATGGGTGTCCGCCTCCAAGAGCTGAGCAACTCGATACATGGCTTAAGCAGCATTCATATGATGTAGTTGGACTTATGGAAGTCGAAGAGTTTAACTTGAAGCATTTCCAAGAGAATGGCAAGCTATGGGGTGATTACACTCATGCAGAATTCTGCCAGATGCCTAGAGCTAACTTTGTTGGAGTGCTTTCAAAATACCCGATTGAGGCATACCCCACCCCTAAGGAAAAGTTTTTTCATGGGATTTTACATGTCAAGATATGCAGTATTCACTATCTCATCGTTCATTTAACTCATAAGAGTGCGGCGGCTCGGAATGATGAGATTTCTGAACTTATTGAAATAATTCAGAAGATTTCCGAACCACTTATCGTGATGGGGGATATGAACATAGTATCTCCGTTAGATGCTGAATTTCATACAGATGAACTCAGACGAGCATTGTTCCAGAAGCTCGATTTACGTCTACATTTCATGAGCGGTCATGAGACCATTGAGTCAATTAAAGACGGCACGCTCGAAGTCCTTGGTAAATGGTCAATAGATTATCGCCCAATGCAGCGTCTACTTGACATTGGTCTAATTGACCTGTGTAAAGAAAGCCGGGATAGATATACTGTTTCTGCTCCGACAAATATACCTGATAAGGGAAAAGCACCCCTTCCACCTGTGAGAATAGACTTTATCTTTGCCAATTATCAGTTATCCCTTCTTAATCCCAGGGCTCAGGTGTTAACCCAGAGCGATTTGGATAACATCTCTGATCATTACCCTGTGGAATGCAGTTGGACACAGTAGTCAAAGTGTTCCTAGAACAGAGGGTAAAGGAACAGATTAAGTGCGATGATCAGGCATCTGATCGAGGATGGCTGTTGAGTACTTCTGATTTAGCAATGCTGATTGGTTTAGAACCCGCAAGCGTTGTAAAGCACGATGAATTGAACCGCTGGGGATTTATTTTTACCAAGTGTACTGAACGTTCAGGACGGGAGGTTAACTGGGCAATTAAACGTCCCGAGTAGGTGGTAGTGATTGCGATCACAAGTTTCAGACTTACCGAGCCAAAAATCGTGCCAACAAGGGTAAAGTTATAGCCGTCAAGCCAACTAGCAGCCAGAACGCCGCGTTTATTCCCTTGGTAAAAGCCATAGGGATGTTGGAAAAAAAGACGAGGACAGCAAAAAAGGTCAGTCCGGCTAGAAGGTTTGTTGTTCGTGAAGCACTGGCATAACCTCCCCAACGTAAAGCTAGCCAACAACCAAGCACTTCTCCAATCCCAAACCCAGCATACGAAGACAATAGGAGTACCACAAGTCCCTCAAGTCCCCCGTTGTTTTGGGTTCGTACATAGACATAAGCTAACAATAAACATATTGCCGTTAGTACGACGGCACCTGTCGCACCTCCTAGACTGGCGGCTAGATATCCTCTCCAAGAATTCAGCGACTGCTGTCTCGACATTGATCGACTCCTTTGAGCATCATCTTTACAAGTGGTTTATGTAATCTGTACTCGAAAGACTTGAAAAAGCCTAATTCCCCAAATCTTATCCACAATCTGATGCGGCTAAAAACGGCGGATTTTCAGCTAATTGAATCACCCTATTCTCTAGAGCCTGATTCGATGCGTTGCTTTATTTCTCTTCCAGTGGCACTGAATCGGGGAACGGACTAGTATAACCCTTTGGTATTTCAAATCCGCCAAGACAATAAGGTCTAGAACTCATTTCGCTTCGCTTTGGCGGACGCAAAGAAGAGGGAGAGGGATCAATTGCCTCTCCCTTGGCGGATTTTATTTCGTTTGTAGTTTTTCTCGTATCCACCATCAATTGATTGGTTTTTGCTATATATCGCTTTTGATGCTCATGAAGCTCATCAGGTTTCCACACTTCAAATATCCATGTATGGGTAACTGGAAAACCTTTACTAGGCATTGACTCTATCCGTGCTGAAACTTCAACGTATTGAGCATTAGGGTCATCCTTATGAACTTTTTGTTTTTGACTTAGGATTTTCCATTTCCTCATCTCACCTAGCATCGCTTTACCTGGAAAAGAAGTTTCCGTAACACATCTGAGGTCTTGTTGTTCTTGAGTGTTACCACGGTCTACGGCTTTTAGATAGCTTTCAATAGTACTACCCGCGTTGGAGGATGTCTGACAGGCTGAGAGTAAGACAAGACTACAAATAGTCAGGTTGACCCGTTTAAGTGGTTGATTTTGAGACATTAGCGTTCTGTAGCTAGATTCATACACATGTTGCGTTGTCTAGAAATCAATTTTGTCCGGTTTAGCTCAGTTTGCTCACTGTCCTAGTAGCTCAATCCGCTACCACTTTCGCTCCCACATGAACGACCCAAACAATCCACAGCCACATAGTGCCTAATTTGAGTAAAGCTTAGGTACTACAACCTTGTGAGGTACAACTTTATGCCTCAACTGGAGGCTTATGAATCTCAACTCTTTCTACCTGTTGGTTTTAATGTAATTAGCACAATATAGAAATAAACAAAAAATATCATCCACGGAAGCCACCCTATAAATAATAAAAAGATGCCCCTCTTAATAGAAGACAAAGCATATTCTCTTTCTTCAATTTTTATAGAATTTTCATCAGGATTGTTAATGAAGTTATTGATGTAGGATACTTCAGATTTGAATATTGCCGTATTTTGAGGTTCAAAATAATCTTCAGGATAGAATAAAGTATAAAGACCACTCTTAGTAACAAGGAAGATTTGATAATTATAGCGATACGTTTTAAGTTTCCCTTGTCCCCTTACTTTAGTTATCCTAACCTCAGCTTTTTGTACATCCTGAATTATTTCATTTTGTTCTCTCAGGAAGCTATTTCTTACTACTTTACAATCAACTTTAGAAAGCTCAATTCGATTACAAAATAGAGTATCCCTCCCTTGAAATCCAGCATTAATTCCTAGAAAAAAACTCCAAATTGCAAAAATAGTAGAATAAATTGTAACAAAACAATACAAAACTATCAATACTAAAGCTAGACGGGTGCCACAACCAGAAATACGGGATTGACTAGCATTTTCATTAGTCTCATCGTTATTCACGTTCATAGGTAATTACTTTTGATTGGAGAGCCTAAGAGATTTATCCTGCAATCAGCTACAAGTGTTATAAATAAAAATCCTGAAAAGAGTAGTCCAGAAATTAGACCTATTACGTCCTAATTAAAAATCAAAGTAGCTCAGATGGGTTAAGCAATCGTTTTTCTTTGTGGGCTTGTAGTAACTCAACAAATCTGCTAGCGTTACCCGCTCGCTTGAAATATTCCGTAACTATCTACATGACTCTTGTAGTTGGAGCTGACATCTTTAATCCAAGCAGCTAAGAAGCTCTACTCAACAATCAGGGAAAGTAACAATGACGCTCAATGACACATACTATGGAACACTTGAAAACGATCTCTTCCAGTTAGGTTTTGGTACCCTCCGAGGTCTCTGCTGACTGCCAGCCCTCGATAGTTGCGATCGCGACATTGAGGTACATATTATCCATGAGTTTTTTCATTCTTCACACCCAATACCGTCTTTATCCCCGTCAAACTTATGTGGGTCAGGGGCTACCACTCTAAGTTTCGCTGGGATATATCACCACAATCTAAGTCATGTGGGGGAGGTCTATCAACTTTTGGAATACTGAACTCAGCAACAAGCTGTTTTATGAAATCTAAACCGCTCCTCGCTCCAATCGGATGAGTGGGTACATCGTGACAAGGAGGTATCTCGACTTAGACCCAAAGACTAAATGTGATTAGCACACCATCAACTCAAAATAGCCAGACAACGTTTCTTGCTTGCACTAATCAATTAACCACTGGTCTAGTAGGAAACTAAAGAACCCATAAAACAGTAGCAACCACATCCAAATGCCAATTACAAAATGCATTATGCCAAACAGAAAATCCCTCAACTGTCCTGTCTTCCTCGGTATACTCCGCCGCCGATGAGCTATCCAAGGAAGTGATTTGTACCACTGCCAGAGTTTTAACGTGAAATTGATAGCAAGCAGTCCTGCAAGAATGAAAGCTGCTAGCGTCCAAAGATCCTCCGGCACACCCTCTAGCCACCAGAGCCGCGAACCGCCATTAGCTCCCATAGGCTGGTAGGCTGGATCTCTCAAAGGTGAAACGAGATATATGAAGATTGCACTGGCTCCTGTTAGAAACAGGAAGAATTTCGTACTCGTAATCGAGAAACGTCGAGCCAATCGAAAAAGCATGGCACGTTACTTTTACTCATTTATTTACTTAAGGTAATTCTTTTAAAGGAATAAAAGTAACACCAAATATGAAGTTACGGCAAACTCTTTCAATCGCCTTTGTGTTGTTGCTTTACTGAGGCTGGCTCTGAACCTCAGTTGATTTTTAGCCAAGGGTTGCAGACTTCACGCAATCGCTTGCCCATCTCCTAAATGAATTTTTATAACTATCTGCATAACTTCAAAGCTTAAGTCTGAGAATTTCTTTAAAGCTCAAGCACCTACCCTCTTAGGAAGCAGACTTCATGAAAAGCTGTTAGTGGGTGGAGAAGTACAATAGAACTAGAGTTGTCTTAATAAATATATGGACTCGGAACAGTTTCATACGGTTGACCCAGAATCTCTCAAGAGTATTACGGTTAATGACATACTCACTCGGCAGAAGCTTTCTCCAGCTCAAGTTGATTATTCTGTTCCTGTCCCTACCAATAATCAAGACATACCCCGTAGTAACCGTGACAGTTGGTTAGGTATTGAGATGGGAGGAGTAGATCCAGCTACCTTGCCTCAATCACAGGCAAAGTTCCGTGGAAGAATTGGCGGTTGCTAGTGGTTGCCATAATAGGTGTTGAAGCCAACTCATGTACATAGAGAAACACCTGTACTCGTTTCCTCAAGTAGGCGATCGCACCCTTGAAAAGTTCCAAGTCAATCCTCTTCCACATGGACATCCCTACAATCAATAACTGCCTTGCCACTTCCTGTAGTGCCTAAATTCAGCAAAAGTTAGACACGACAAATGAACTCTTACACGCTCAGGCGACAGATTAGGTGCGAGCGCTTTTGAAGTGCTAGATAACAAGGAGCCAAACTAACCGCAACAGATGGCGAGGCAATGAGCAACCTGACATCTTTCTCATCTGACAGGTTTGAGCAAGTACGTTCCTATAGCAAGAGGTGGCACACCCCACAGAGCTAAGAAAGTGAGACTGGCGATGAAACTGCTTGTGCTTGGATAGACCACAGTAGAAGCATAGACCACGGCGATAGTTATCGCGGCGGCTACTGCCATCACAATTCGCCCCGCCCAATTGTAATGGCGTTGATACCACACACCAATCGCCACGGATGATGCGCCAAAGAAAAACAACAAGATTACTAAAGCAAAACTGTAAATCGACAAATCAACTCGAATGTGTTCAGTAATCAAGGCTTGAGTAAAGTTATGAGCCGTCCAGAGGATGACCCCTGTGCCGTAAGCAATTAGCAAGCCAGCCAGGATTTTCCTAAGTTGGAGCATTGATTTCTCTTGGAGTTACAAGGATAAACAAATATCTGAGGGCGACTTTATTGTCTAAAGCCTTGGTTCTGAAGATTTAAGAGATTGATGGATTGTTCCTGAGTGCATCCCAATGAGCAGCAACAAAACGTTACTTAAAACTTTTAAGCCTAACCACGTTCCCCAGGATGCGATCGCCGCTTTTACGCCTCAGCTCCAGGTTCAAGAGTAACCCCATCAGGCTGTGCGGAGTCTTGGGGGTCGCTGAAACCGGGATACCTATAAATTCCGTATCGGGACACCCGCCAGCGATGCCTTGGGAAATCCCGCTGTGCGACGAATCATCGTTTCAAATGCCGGGACACTCCTTCTTTTCGGAATTGGAACCTGTCCGTGATTTGAACTCAAGGACGATTTAACGAAATCGTTAAATCAAGATTTCTTGCTTTAACGAAATCGTCCTTGACCCAATAACGAAAAGACGATAGAACTAATTCGCTATAGAACGATTTGGCGAAAGCAAGATGACCGTATTAGTGGGTGTCATTTCCCAGAAAGGAGGGGTTGGCAAAAGCACCCTCGCCCGTCTGATCGCCCGTGAATACGCGGCGGCTGGCTGGGATGTTAAGATTGCAGACCTTGACATTTCCCAAGGAACAAGCACCGACTGGAAGCAACGCCGAGAACAAAATCTCCTCCAGCCGGAAATTGCTGTCGAACCATTCCGTACTATTACCCAAGCACTCAAACACGCTGATGTATATGACCTGATGGTTTTAGACGGCGTACCGCATTCGATGCAAGGAACATTAGAAATTGCACGCAACAGCGAGCTGCTTGTCCTTCCCACAGGTTTATCCCTTGATGACTTAAAGCCATCCGTCTTGTTGGCACACGAGCTAGTCAAGGCTCATATTCCAGAGTCCAAAATCACCTTTGCCCTTTGCCGGGTTGGAGACAGGGACAACGAAATCGAAGAAGCCCGTTCCTACATTCATAAAGCAGGCTATAGCACCGTCGCTGGCTCAATCCCAGAAAAAACCGCCTATCGACAAGCAAGCGATAGCGGTCGCGCCGTTTCTGAAGTCACCTTCCCAACCTTGAGACAACGAGCCGAAGAAGTCGCACAGGGCATCATCAACAAGTTGAGTAAACAAGAGATTTAGTATGGCAACCCAACCCCCGCCACCACCACGTAAGCCCAGCAAAGGCGAACCTCCTAGCCTCAATCAAACAAAGGAAAACCTCGATAAACCTGACCCAGGGGAAATCGTCAATCTAAATTTCAAGGTGCCTGCCGAGTTTAAGAAGGACTTCAAAATCGCCGCCGCGACTTATGGCTGCACGCAAGTCGAACTATTGCAGCGGGTGTTTAAATTCTGGACAGAACATCATGGCTAATCTAGCTTTCGTTCTTTCGTTAATTCGTTCTTTCGTTATCAGAGGCAGGCTTATTCTGTCTAATCAATAGTTATAAGCTGAACTGATGAATTGAACGGAATCATCAGGGTTTGAAGCGTTTTCGGGGTGTGTGACAGTTGATAAGCCGCTCTTAACCCCAAATTTTGGTGCTTAGCAAGCCACGTCAAATCAAGTATTCTAGCCGATATTCCACGAAACACAGATAACGTGTAATCTGTTAGAAGCGAGTATTGTCAAGGGTGATGAAGGTCAACGGCAACGGACAAGGAAAAGTCCTGACCCAGGAGGAGTTGAGACAACTGTTTACCGAGGGATTAGTAACCCCACGGGATAGAGCGATATTTGGCATCTGTTTGTTTGCAGGTTGTCGGGTCAGTGAGGTGTTAGCCCTCCAAACCACGGACATCAAAGGTGAAACCTTAACTCTCAGGAAGAGTACCACAAAAGGGAAGCTTAAAACCCGTGTGGTGGATATCCAACCAGGGTTAGCCCGACTGTTGCAAGCCTACCCAGTTAAGCCAGGTTTTCTGTTTCCAGGTGGTCGTCCAGGTCAGCCGATGACTCGCTTTATGGCAGACAAGATTCTGAAAAAGGCTTGCGAACGCATTGGTCTAGTTGGCGTTAGCACCCACTCGTTTCGCCGTACAGCTCTCACCCAGATGTCCAGCGCTGGGATACCACTGCGCCACATTCAGGAAATATCGGGTCACAATGACCTGGGAACCTTACAGCGCTACTTGGAAGTGTCGCCAGACCAAAGACGAAAAGCTGTTTCAGTTATTGGGTTTTAAACAATGGTTAGTGGTCTTTTTGAACTCATTAACGATCCACAACTTGCAGGGCTTGACGACCCAGAGGAGAGATTCACCAGACATTTTTGATTAACTATGAAAGCGATCGACTTATTTGCTGGATGTGGTGGTCTTTCATTAGGATTTCAAAATGCTGGCGTTGAAGTTGTAGGAGCTTTTGACAACTGGAAAGAATCTTGTGATGTCTATGCAGCTAACTTTGCTCACCCTATCTTTCAAACTGATTTGTCAGACATTGAAAACGTAGGGCAATTTAAAGAATGGGATGACGACACGCCTTTTAGCGACGGCGTTGATGGAGCAAGTCTTACATTTATAAGCCAGACTACCCGCTCAAATTGAGATTCAAGCCTAGCGCTGCCAAGCCTTAACCAGGAGAATCGGTATGAATTTGGACAACTTGCTTTTGAGGCTCCAAGCGCTTAGAGAGCGCGTTAGCGAAATGCAGGCTGATTGTAGTGAAGCGCTTCCTCAAGCCTACCTGCCGGAATGGACGGCGACAACCCTTGCTGAAGTTAGCATGGCTTTGAGCGAATTACAATCCGAGCTGCGGGGAGTAAGCGATCATTGGCAGCTAGCAACCAGTACTCTCAATAGCACGCAGTGCCTTACCGAACAAAAACTTGCCGAGACGGCACAGGTGGTGCGGCTGATTCCTGAAGGACGGGACATCACAGAGATTAAGCTTGCAGAAGCGGCACTCAGAGAAAGCGAAGCGCGGCTCCAGGCGATTCTCGCTCACTCCCCAGTCTCTATCTACCTCAAAGACCTGCAAGGTCAATACCTGCTGATTAATCCAGAAGCCGAAAAGCTTTCGGGCTTCAGCCAAGAGCAGCTAATCGGCAAGACGGATTACGAGATATTACCCTTGGTAGTTGCTGAGGAATTACGAGCTAACGACCAAAAAGTACTCGATACCCTTACTCCCCTGGTACGGGAGGAAGTGGTGCCTTGGAAGCATGGACTCAGCACCTACATTAGCGTCAAGTTTCCTCTGTTCGATGCCAAAGGCATTCCCAACGCTATCTGTGGTATTTCCACAGATATCACAGAGCGCAAACGAGCAGAGGAACAAATCCGCTTTCAGGCACGACTCCTCGATGTGGTTGAACAGGCGATTATCACTACAGATTTGAATGGAAGCATTACTTATTGGAACCGCTTTGCTGAAACCCTCTATGGTTGGCAGAGTGCAGAAGTTATCGGGCGAAATATTCTAGAAGTCACTCCGGGTGAGGTGTCAAAATCGCTAGCGGCTGAAATTTTGTCCTGCTTGCAGAGGGGTGAAAGCTGGTCGGGTGAATTTCTCGCACAGCGTCGAGACGGTACTACCTTCCCGGCGATGGTAAGTGATGCACCGATTTTTGACCACGACGGGGTATTGATTGGCATTGTCGGCGTTACATCAGATATTACTCAACTCAAGCTTGCAGAAGCGGCTCTAAGACAGGCAAATCAGGAGTTAGAACTTCGGGTTCAAGAACGTACAGCTGCCTTAAGCCAGACGAATCGCTTGCTTGAGGCGGAAATTACCGAGCGCAAGTTGGCTGAGGAGGAACTGCAGCGAAGTGAAGAACGCTTCCGCCGTGCGCTCGTCCACGCACCATTCCCAATTATGATTCATGCCGAAGATGGCGAAGTTATCCAAATCAACCAAGCTTGGACTGAGGAGACGGGATACATCCACAGCGACATTCCCACTACTGCGGATTGGATCGCGAGAGGCTATGAGGAAAGAAGGGAATTGGTGAAGGCGGGAATCGACCGACTCTACGACCTAGATACTAGGGTGTGGGAGGGAGAGTTTACCATCAAGACGCGGTACGGTGAGACAAAAATTTGGGATTTCAGTTCCGCGCCCTTGGGTAAGCTAGGCAATGGCAAGCGTTTAGTCATTAGCATGGCGAAGGACGTTACCGATCGCAAGCAAGCCGAGGAAGCACAGCGGCAAAGTGAAGCGCGATTCCGAGCCGCTATTGAGGGCAGTCTCGATGCCTTCTTCATCTTCCAGAGTGTCCGAGACGAAGGGGGACAAATCGTGGACTTTGCCTTTGTCGAACTCAACTCGAATGCCGAAAAGATGATTTCGAGGCGCAAGGAGGAGGTTATAGGCAAGAGACTGTGCGAACTTCTCCCGATCAATCGCGCCGAGGGGTTTTTTGAGAAGTACGTCCATGTCGTTGAAACTCAAGAAGTGTTAGAGGAAGAGTTTCCCTTTTCATCGCCAGAAATCACCGCCTCTTGGCTGCACCATCAAGTCGTTCCTCTGGCTGACGGAATCGCCATCACCTCCAAAGATATTACTCGGCGCAAGATGGCAGAGGAAGCGCTGCGGGAGAGTGAGGAGCGATTTCGCCAGCTCGTTGAAACCACTAGCGATTGGATCTGGCAAGTCGATGAGAATGCCGTTTATACCTATGTCAGTCCACAAGTTCGAGACATTTTAGGTTATGAAATCGAAGCCGTTCTAGGCAAAACCCCCTTCGACTTCATGCCACCGGAAGAAGCGCAGCGGGTTGCCAATATCTATAGCCACCTAATCGCCTCACGGCAGCCCTTCACCGATCTGGAAAACACCAACATACACAAAGATTTACGCCTCGTTGTCCTCGAAACCAGTGGTGTTCCTGTCTTTGACAAGGCTGGCAATTTTCGAGGGTATCGTGGCATTGACAGAGACATTACTCAACGCCAGATGGCACAGGAGGTACTGCGAACGAGCGAAGAACGCTTCCGCTCTTTGAGTGCCTGTTCGCCTGTCGGCATCTTTGAAACCGATCTTGCGGGTCGCTGTCTGTACACTAACCCACGCTATCAAGAGATTTGCAGCTGCACTCTAGAGGAGACTCTGGGAGAAGGATGGTTACAATGCCTTCACCCAGAGGAGCGCGCTCGCGTCTTTGCCGAGTGGTCACTCTACGCCCGTGACGGTCGAGAATACTCGAAGGAGTTCCGCATTCAAACCCAAGAAGGAATAGTGCGTTGGATTCACGTTCGTTCTTCACCAATGTTTTCCGCACAAGGCGAACTCATCGGTCATGTGGGAACTGTCGAAGACATCACGTCTCGGCGGCAGGCAGAAGCCGACATCCTCGCGGCGCTGCATCGGGAAAGAGAACTTAGTGAATTGCGAAATAGCTTTCTTTCTTTAGTTTCCCACGAGTTTCGCACACCCTTGACCACGATTCGCTCATCGACTGAACTCCTCGAACGCTACAACAACAAATTGTCTGACGAGAAAAAACAAACTCATTATCGACGCATTGAAAGTGCTGTAGACCGGATGACTCATTTGTTGGATGAGGTGCTGCTCATCGGTCAAGCCGAGGCAGGAAAACTCAAGTTTGAACCGCAACCAATGGATTTAGTACCTTGGTGCCGCGACTTGGTTGAAGCGATGCAAGCTGTTTACAACAACCAGCAGCAAAGTACCACTGAGCAATACGCTCTAACCTTTACTAGCTCTGGTGAGTGTACGGATGCCCAAATCGACGAAAAACTCTTGGCTCACATCCTCACCAACTTACTCTCCAATGCGATTAAGTATTCCTTGGAAGGCGGTACTGTCCAGTTTGACTTAGTTTGCACGGCAAGGGAAGCAATTTTCTGCATAACCGATAGTGGCATCGGCATTCCAGCGGAATATCTCCCTCAGCTGTTCGAGTCATTCCAACGTGCTAGCAATGTGGGGACGATTCAAGGGACGGGACTAGGACTGGCAATCGTCAAAAAGGCGGTGGACTTACACAGGGGTACAATTGCTGTGGAAAGCGAGGTGGGCGTCGGCACAACCTTTACTGTCAGGCTACCGTTGAAGTCATCTCCTTTGGTAAGTAACTAGACACAATTGATTACATACTCAAATTAGAAGCCGCTGGTCGTTACGCCTGGGGCTTTGTCTTGGGGATGCGATCGCTCTACCGCCTCACTAATCGCCTAATTTGTTTTGACAAGATGCAGTTCTAATGATAGAGATTCGCGCATTTGGTGGAAGGGTTTATTCCAAACAGGAGAAACATTCCAGTCCCACGCAGCTACGGGGATAATTTTTTTTCTAGCCAGATAAGTAAACAGGCGTATCTCATCTTTTGGTTCGCGAGAAAAATCAAAGGGATTGCGATATAAGTTTTCAGAAAGGTGATGATATTGGCAATCACCAAGACAAATGAGTTGTAGAATTTCTTGCCCTCGGCTAAGCAAATAATCTAGAAAAGCTGGGTTAAAAGGTTCAATTAAATTACGGGCTTTGGGTTCCTTTTGCACCCACTTTGCCCAGTCAAATCCATAGATAAAGTCATGAAGATAACGAAAACGAATTTCTGATTTATTTCCAAATAAATCCATCAATAACTCGATTTTCTCAGCGAAGAATTTTAAGAAGTAATCAGCTCCCTTTTCAGCAACCAAAGCCTGTCTCAGTATACTGATTACGAGACAATCAAAATCCCAAAAAATATTCTCTGGAAAGTTGCGTAATATAGATTGGAGTATGCCTGCCAATGTCTCTCTAAATACCTTGATGAATTGAAGGTCATCAGTGGTTTGAACAATCAAATTCCCCAAGGCAGAAAAACTAGTAGATAAAGTTCGGTGTGGATTCAGTGATAGAGGCTTAATATTCTGCTGCTTAAGGAGTTCATCTAAACCTTGAAAAGAGTGATTTGTTATTCTGAAATTTAGTGTCTTTCTACAACTCATCATACTCAAACATCACAACATCATCTGGGCTTGAGCTTTCCCCGCCCGTGGATTGGTAGAACGGCTATACCGCAAGATTGCTTTCGTTCGTGAACACAAAGGCTTCATAACAACCCTGTTCCCGACCAAGTTTTCTAACGGTTTCGATTGCGGTCTAACAATTTATTGTTTACGTTTCATCCTTCTAACAATAACGAGTAATTAACGAGTATATACCTACTCCCAAACGCGAGCGCACCAATCAAACCTCTCTTAGATATCATTCGTTGGTACCCAGTCGCTGTATGCCCTAACACAGTCGGTTCTTACATCTTGTTTTAGGCGAGCGCCTAGGCGGATAAGCCTTTATAGGCACGCTTGCCGGGTGGTCATCTGAGTAACATCAGTTTTGACCATCCTTGAAAACAGCAAAATCCTGTAACCGACTCGGTTTTGCGTCTCTCCCCACTGGGGAAATTACGGTTAATCGACAGCTCGTACACTCCCAAAAAACGACCCGTTTCTGGTATGATTTCGCACCTTATTAAAAAACGGCACTACAGCCTCTAACTCTGTACCAACAACTCGTCACTAAATCTATGTCACTAAAACCCCGGCTTTCTATCTTTTTGGGACGTTGTAGGCATGAGACCTTCGTAAATTCCCTGCTCTTTTAATACCCTGTTGATGCCTTAATCACATTTGACACAACTAGACAAAACACGGGTTAATTACCGTCAAGTTGTTGCGGTTCACAACTTTAGCAAAAGACAGAGTGCTCGCCTCCTATCTTTCGAGGATTGTGAATGCGTTTCTAGTTAATGCCGACTTGTCAGCACTCAATTATCTAATCGAGGAAGTTTCACGGCATTTAACCAAAAGCTGTCAATGAGCTTCACCAATGTATTGAACTCTTCAATCCCAGTCGGCTTTTGAACATAACAACTTGCACCTAAGTTGTAACTTTCGGTTACTTCAGCATCAGCCTCACTGTTAGCAAGAACAATAACCGGGATAATTTTGAGCCGCTGATTATTTTTGATGAGAGAAAGAATCTCTAGCCCCGAAAGACCAGGAAGGTTCAGGTCAAGCAAGATTAGGTTAGGAGCAACGGCTTTAGCATACTGTCCTTGACGATTTAAGTAGGGCAGCACTTCCTCTCCCTCATTGATGACATAAAGATTGATCTTCAATCTTGAGCGTTCTAGTGCTGCCAGAGTTAGCTCGACATCACCTGGGTCATCTTCGACTAACAAAACTTCCAGGGATGGCGGTTGAATGTTCACTTTTAAATAGCCTGAGCGAGAAATCAGTTAAATCTACACCCTAAGTATAAAGAACGAGAAAAGGCAAGAAAATCGACTGATTTTAAGGAGATTTTCACATCAAAACTCATTTATGCCGATACCACTTGACTTGGGCAGAACTTGAGAAGGAAATAACCGCTCCATAGCTTGATTCGCTTGATTAGGCATGAAAACTTGGAAAAGTATAATTCCGAGTAAAAGTCCTAAAAGGCTTGCTCCGAGAATAAATATAAAGATGTTAAAACTTTTTAAAGAATTAGAGGGAAATACGGGCAAATTAGGGGCAAGCTCGGAAATCTCCTCAAACTCAACCTGATCTCCCAGAGAAGAGGTTAGCTGTTGGGCAACTCTTCTGACCTGAGCTTCCGAGCGAAATTTTCCTTGACCAACAGTTACATTCCAGGTACGAACAACAAACCGATAAAATTTCACAGCGATTCCTGTAGTAGAGAACTGTAAGAAAGGCGATAAACCTTGTTGCCAAGCTCAGGATTCCCCAAAGCAAGCAGCTTAAGAACATCTAAAAGGAACCTTTAGTAAGAAATACCACTTTTGAGCAGTGACTTAAATCACAAAATCGTTCAAAAATAAAAACTGACATACTTTAAGTAAAAAGGTCAGTCTGGCGTGATATCACCTTGGAGTCTCCCACTCCCACTAGAAGAGTACGCTTCGCAGCGAGTCGTGGTCTACTTTTATAGCGGCAGATGGGTTCCGATCATGTCTTATGTTTTAGCTGAGGCGCTCGCGCTTCACCGGAAGGGACAGCAATTAGGGCAACAGTTCTATATCTTTCCTCCTGGCATCAACCCTAATGATTTCAGTAATCTAGATGTGCTTCCTCTTTTCCAGCAGGAGTCAGTACCAGTTAAAGTCAATGACTTATTGGGTCTGGCTGATGATTATCTGATTGCAAGCGCCTGAGCGAGTCGTTACACTTACTTGCTCCATTCCCGACAACTGACATCTCAGCTGCCGAAGGGGGGATAAGGCAAACGATAAACCCCTAACTTATGGGGGAGCTAGCTCAAAACTTTGGTCAGTCAAACTACAGGATTACTGCGATTAGTAGAAGTAACAGAAGTGCCAGAAGAAGATATTAGGTGCATCCTGAACGAGTTTCAGTGGCATCAGTCGATTAACGTTTACGGGATTAGCCCTAGCAGGTACGAATACATCAATACCTGCGACCTCTCCGAGCTAGAAGTAGTGCTGAAATGCATTCAAGCGGATTGGTGGGAGAGTTTTGCTATAGAACCTATTGACAAGCCAGGACAAATGATAAAAGTCACTGAGGTCAAGTCGTTTAGAGATAAATTACAACAATCACATCTGACACAACTAGACAAAACACAGGTTAATTACCCTCAATCTGTTGCGGTTCAAAACATTTAGCAAAAGACAGAGCGCTCGCCTCATATCTTTCGAGAATTGTGAGTGTGTTTTTAGTTAATGCCGACTTGTCAGCACTCAATTATCTAATCGAGGAAGTTTCACAGCCTTTAACCAAAACTCTTCGATGAGGTTCACCAAGTGAGCAAACTCCTTTATCCCTGTAGGCTTTTGAACATAACAACTTGCACCTAAGTGATAAACTTCGGCGGTTTTAGCATCAGCCTCACTACCAGTCAGAACAATAACCGGGATAATTTTGAGCCACTGATCATTTTTAATCAGAGAAAGAATCTCCAGACCGTCAAGACCAGGAAGATGAAGGTCAAGCAAGATTAGGTTAGGTGCGACGGCTTTAGCATACTGCCCTTGACGATTTAAGTAGGGCAGCACTTCCTCTAAGCGGTTTAAATTTCCAAGAGAGAGCGAAAAGGGAATTCCTTTCAAAATTTACTTCTAAAGGTAGTTAGCAGTATATAGATAAAGGTAAAAATTATATGGAGATAGGGTGTGAGAGTTACTACTTATGAATTCGATCTGGCAGCTTCCACTCCCCCTAGAGGGAGATGAACCTGTGAATATTGTTGTCTGCTATCACAGCGCTCACTGGATTCCTCTTACATGTTTTAGCTACAGTGAAGCACTAAGGCTTTCCCGTAAAGCCTCGCTTAAGGGTAAAGAGTTGCTTCTATTTCCCGCCGGTTTAAACATTGAAAATCAAAATATTTTATTATCTGGATTTTCTTGTTGTAAAACTTAACTTAAACTCAACTCTTCGACTTTTTGTTTTTGTTTCAACATCAACAGTTAATTGGTGAACTCTGTTCATTAAATCTCGAATTTTCTCCAGATCATACGGATTTTTGTCTATCCGCTTCTCTGTCATGGTTGCAGTAGTTATTTATCCCTCTGCAAATCTACTAAATGCGCCTAATTTTCGCGTATATCGTTTGAATGAAGATGTTTCAAGAATAGTTGTCACTAATTACATCTTAGGTGTGATCTCAATCACTACTTCGCTCATCAAAACTCATTTATGCAGATACTCTTTACTTGGACAGAACTTGAGAAGGAAATAAGCGCTCCATAACTTGATTCGCTTGATTAGGCAAGAAAACCGGGAGAAGCATGGTTCCGAGTAGAAGTCCTAAAAGACCAGCTACCAAAACTAGTAGTGGAAAATCAAGAGGCTTAAGGATATTAGAGGAAAATATAGGTAGATGAGGGGAAAGCTGGAAAACCTCTTTATATTCAACTTGATATTTCACTGAAGAGGTTAACTGTTGGGCGGCTTTTTTGACCTGAGCCTCAGAGCAAAATTTCCCTTGACAGATAGGTACATTCCAGGCATAAAGAAAGAACTGATAGCACTTCATAACGAATGTCTCTGGTGTAGTCAAGCTTGATTTGGAGCTAAAAGCTTGTTGCTAAAGTCAGTGTTCCTATAGTTAGCAGTTAGAGAACATGCTCAAATAGCAATCCGTAGATAGGTATCTTAAAAAGTTATCGTAGCAGACCTTCCAGGCTCAAGGCGATCGCACTTGCCCAACAAGAGCCGCTATCAATCAAGGCAAGGTTAAACATTTTCAGTTCAGTTCTGCATAACCTCTCTCACCTCACACCAATCTGTGGTGTACTTTTTATTTCATACTGAAGTGACGTAAAAAGTATGATTTACTACCTGGTTATTGATTCTAATTCTCAACAAGACTCCTTAAAAGGACTTCTAGAGAGAGGCTATTGCCAGAACAACGGAATATCGTTATTTTAATGTTGCTCTTTTAACAATTCAGCAACTAAATGAAGAATAATCGCAATGGACAGGCAGAAATACTTAGTGGGACTTAGACATTTTCTAGCCCCTTTAGGGGCTGAAAATGTCTCGCAGCAAGAGAAAGAGGTCGATGCCTTAAAAATGTCTGAAACCCTTGTAAATGCTAGATTTATGCTCATTTGAGCTAAAAACCCTTCTATGTCTAGGTTTGAATCCATTTTTGCCTCAGTTTTTGTCTAAGTCCCGGATTCCCTGTTCCATCCCGTCATATTCCACCCAAACCTTGCTCTCACTCAGAGTTACATAAATCAAATTTCCTCTAACCCGTCGTCCTCTATCCCAACCCACTTGCATTAGTGCATAGCGGTTTTGCGTATCGTCAAATACCGTATCGAGTCGAATATCGCCGTGAGAAGGTTTGAACTGGGCGTATCTTCCGTTAGACCGCGTTATTCTTGTGTGGATGGTAGAGTGCGTTACCTGTGCTTCGCCAGAAAATCAAGCATAACCTTCGCTACAGTATCCGCCGACTCTACCACCAAGGCGTGACCACCCTGATCGAGGATAGCTAGTTCAGCCTTGGGAATACCTTGAGCTAGTTGCTCGGAAAGTCTGACCGGAGTAAGAAGGTCTTCTTTCCCAACCATAACGAGTGTAGGGCAATGAATATTTGCAAGGCGATCACTGGTATCACTGCCAAGAATAGCTCGGCTTTGGTGATATAGTCCATGAGGTGTTGGCTCAAATGGTTGATTCTCAATCAAGTTGATCAGTTGTTCCATTGCCCCTGGAGTCGAGTAAAACGCCTCGGTAAACAGCCAGGGCAAGAGAACTCTCTGATAAAGTATTCCCTCTAAATTCTGTGTCAAGTCGCCAAACAATTTGATGAGTGAATTAAACCTTTCATCTCCCCTTGCCCAAGATGAGAGAAGTATCAAACAATGGATTTTTTCGGGATGTGCCAAAGCCAGTTCTTGAGCAATCTGTCCACCCATCGAATGACCTGCCACATGGACTTGAGGAATACTCAAGTAATCCAACAGCGCGGCTGCATCAGCCGCCATTTGTTTGATGCTATAAGGACTGTTTGGCGCTTCAGTTTGCCCAATTCCTCGGTTGTCGAAGCGAAGCACCTGATACTGCTTCACTAGCGATCTCATCATTGCAGCCCAGGTTGAACTGTCACTGTCAAACCCTGCTATTAACAGTAATAACTCGTTTTCACTGGAACCTTGAATGTTGTAGTACAAATCAATTCCGTTGACCTGAATTACTGACACAGCTAGCTCTCCTAAAATCCTTGCTGAACATTACTATCTTTGTTCAAGGAACGAGTAACTCATGATGCCAACCCTCGTCGTATTTTGCAGAAATATAGCGTAAAAAGTATTGTGTTCTAATCGGTGATAAGTCAGCCTCTCAACTTATCAATCACTCGCAACAACCTAGGGAGCATTCTCAATAAGAGGTAACTTTTCCCCTTCTCTATTACATAATTTTTAGGAATTAGCCCAATCAACGATATAGCGTGATAGCGTGATTACAGTCATTCTGCTACTTCCAACTTCGTAGATTATCGGTATTTGACACCGTGAATTAACCTGTGATTGATAACTCTGGCTAATAGGCACGAAAAAACCCACTCAGTTGAGCGGGTGAGCAAAAAATGATTGATTTGGTTTATTCAATTAAGGGAAAAAGCCTAATAAACGATTCCCAAATTTACAAGCGCATTGCCTCAGATTCGATCGCGCTGTATGGGGTCAAAAAAATTAATGCACGAGTCAGATTAATTTTAGTACTGGATGGGGCATGGTGCTACTATCCGGTGTTCTATTCCCTATGCCTGATGTCCCTCGATTACCTAGGTTCTCATACTACTACTACAGCGGTTTTCAGACGGCATAACATTGCGAAGTTATGTCAAGGCTTAGATAAGCTTGCCTTGCGATGGTCATTATGGCTGATGCAGGTAAGTTATTGATGTGCATCGGTGCAATCATAACCTAATCTTACAGGGCAGCTCGAACAGTCTGCTCTTAGGTACTTGTGTTGCCTGCTCTGCATCTCGCCATTGCACGTCAATTAATATTAAACCGCCCGCACAAATCAGGACTGTAAGGGCTGCATTATGAAATCATCTTTACCGAAGAATCCAGATGTTTTTGCTAAACCGAATACATCTTATGTAATTTTAATTGCTGGTGCTGCTGCGCTTGGTGGCTTTTTGTTTGGTTTTGATACGGCTGTGATCAACGGCGCTGTTGCAGCACTGCAAAACACATTCAACATTAGTAGTGCAATGACAGGCTTTGCCGTGTCCTCTGCGTTGCTCGGTTCGGCGCTGGGTGCCTTCATTGCGGGACCGATCGCCGATCGGCTCGGACGCACCAAGACCATGATCGTTGCTTCAGTCATGTTCACGCTGAGTGCTATTGGTTCCGGTCTTCCGTTTGGGATTTGGGACTTCATGTTCTGGCGTGCCTTGGGTGGAATTGCAGTTGGGATGGCTAGCGTGATTGCACCAGCTTATATTGCGGAGGTGGCTCCCGCTCACTTGCGGGGAAGACTCGGCTCTCTCCAGCAATTAGCGATCGTCGTGGGTATTTTCGTGGCACTGCTATGCAACTACTTCATTGCTCTAGGTGCAGGGGGGACAGCTGAGGGACCGTTTTGGTTTGGAGCCACGGCTTGGCGCTGGATGTTTTGGTCGGAAATCCCAGCAGCTGTACTCTATGGGGTAGCCGCTTTGATGATTCCGGAATCGCCCCGCTATTTGGTTGCTCAGGGACGACATCGCGAAGCCGCTAATGTTCTTGCCAAGGTTGGGGGCGGTGACGTAGAGTCCAAAGTCGAGGACATTCGGCAGACCGTTCTCACCGAGCGCAAACCTCAATTTTCTGACCTGCTGAGCCGACGGGGTGGGCTGCTGCCGATTGTTTGGATCGGAATGGCTCTATCCATCCTTCAGCAATTCGTTGGCATCAACGTTATCTTCTACTACAGCAGTGTTTTGTGGAGAGCCGTCGGATTTTCAGAACGCAATTCCCTGTTGATTACGGTAATCACCAGCGTGGTCAATATCGTGACAACGTTTATTGCGATCGCTACTGTAGACAAGTTTGGTCGCAAACCTCTGCTGCTGTTAGGCTCAATCGGGATGACCGTAACTCTAGGAACGTTAGCGGTTGTTTTTGGAAATGCGGCGATCGACCCCGCTACAGGCACCCCCAGTCTGCCTGGTTTATCGGGAATCATTGCTCTTGTGGCAGCTAACCTTTATGTAGTTTTCTTCGGTTTCTCTTGGGGACCGATCGTTTGGGTGCTGTTGGGAGAAATGTTTAATAACAAAATTCGAGCCGCTGCACTTTCAGTCGCTGCTGGAATACAGTGGATTGCCAATTTTCTGGTCTCCACTACATTTCCTCCCCTACTCAAAACCTTCGGGCTAGGTGCTGCCTACGGTATTTATACCATCGCGGCAGCAATTTCAATCTTTTTCGTTGCATTTTTGGTGAGAGAAACCAAAGGCAAGGAACTCGAAGAAATGTAAGCAATTGGCTCAGTACAAGGAGGCTGTTATGCAGGAGGCTCCCAGGCAATAAAGCTTGTACACTAAGCTTTTTAACCCTATTCAACTGGATATAGCAATCCTATTTCATTTGTGAGAAACGAACTACTTCCGCCTTATGCTGGCTATATCCAGCCATAGTGATTACTCACGAATCATTTAGGATTGCTATAGTTATTTCTGCCACGCTGCACTAGTATGTTCATCCACGAACACAAAGAGCTAATAGAGTACCTAGCCAAAGGCACAAAACCACGAGTCTGCTGTTGTGGTGCCAAAATCATTAACATTGTCCACTACTGGCAAAATTGCCAAACTCCCTTCAACAAAAACGAGTGGGTTTGTCGAACCTACACCCAAATTCGCGAGGATTTAAATAGAGAATACAGCCTCCACGCTATCCGGCAGGCAATCGATCTGCTAATCCGCTTGGGGTTCTTGGAGCGCCGCCAAAACCTGAGGGCGGACAACGGGCGCAATGGGCAAATTCGCACCTATCAATACCGTGTTTACACTGACCGCATTAATGCCGCTCTTTCTACGATGAAGAACTCTTCAGGTCTATAGTATTGCAAGTCCCTAACGGCTGCGAGCGCTCACGTTGAACAACACCACTCAATAAAAATCATTGTTCTTCTCCTATTCTCCAATTGTTTTCTTCACTAAATCCCCGTCCTTCTAAATCCTGAGTCATTGCATCTAATAGGTCAGAAGCATAGCGATAACGAGTATGATTTCTTCCACCTGATTTTTCACCCCATGCTAGTAAAATCGTCTTTTCTTTACCCAATCTTTTTGTAAGCAACAGCCGGAGCATCAGAAGCTTCCCGTCTCGGTCTAAGCCCTCAAATAGGGGTGGAAGGGTATCGGAAGCTTCCGGGTCTAGAGCTGACGCTAACCGAGTAGAAAGGGTTTCCAGTGAGATTCCATCAGGCTTCCGGCTTCCTTCCGCTTTTTCGACCGGAAGCTTCCGGTCGGGAAGGGTATCTTGAGGGGAAGGCTCAGTGGAAGCCTCAGTTATTGATAGATTGTCTTGCAGTTTCTCTTCTGAATTAATATCCCTTAAATTACGCTGCCAATCTGTTAAGTCTGGGATTCGTGCGGGAGACTTTCCTACCATGCAACACGGAATTGATTTACCTTTACTAGTACGGCGTGACTGTTGCCACTCTAGTTCGTTCAAAACGGCTGTCCAGTATTCGTAATCTTCCCCATCTTTTCGGCATTGATTGCGAAGAGACTTAGCGTAATCAATGGCGAATTCTCCTAAACGAACATCAGTAAAACATTCCTCTAAATCTGACTCCCCCTCGAATCCCCAAGAAGCAACATTTTCTCCTTGTGCTAAGGCAATTAGACGTAACATCGACTCGCGGGCAACGGTGATGATATCTTTCATCATTGTTTTAGCGGAAGGGGCCACTTCGATAGTCTGTTTAGTTTCTGGGTCACGTTCTTTGATTGCCTTGAGATTGGTATTGATGAGCCGCCATTCATCTACTACAAAATTGGTTATTTCAAAGGTTTCTCCCTGTTCCATCAAAGGGTAACGGCGATACATCTCTGCATGAATCCATTGCAACTTAGCTCGAATAGTTTCATAGTCAAACCACAGTCCATAAACTTGCAGACCGACCCAGTGCCAAGACTTTTTCTTAGGGGTAATAACAAAGCGGGAACCTCCTAAAATATCCAACAGCCAATCAACGAAGGTAGTTTTCCCAATACCTGTGCCACCAATGACCCGCAGATGAGCAAATTTATCAGGCTCAGTGCGAAAGCGTGAGAAATCAAACAGTACAACGGTGATAGGCGTTTTTTGGCTGGGTTGTTGCGGTTCCACTTCCACCACGGCGGCTTCAACAGTCTGAGGTGCGCTCGGCTTTTCCTCTACTGGTGTTGCTTTCACTTCAATGGTTGGTACTTCCTCCGCTAGTGGTCCCGGCTGTGGTGGTAAAGATTGAGATGAACTGGGGACAGTCCCAGACGCGATCGCTAACGCGACATCTTGCAGTGGTGGAAGCTTGAGGCTATTCCTTAGCCGTGTATGCCTGAGAATGTGCCTGAAAGCATTCAGTCTTGACTCACCTGGTAACTGCGCTAAGTAACCTGTCAACTGGGCTTCTGCGACCATCACAAGCTCATATTCGTGTGCTAGTTCCGGCTCTACATAGCCAATCACACCAAGCAGTGGGTCATCGGCTTCCGGATGGTCGTTGGTTGCTGCCAGCCCAATGCCCGTGAGTAATTCCCCTGCCCCCTTCCTGACCAGTGGGAGTAAGCACAGGCGCTTAGTGTTCTGGTAGTCTCTTAAGACCGTCCACCCATAGCCAGCCAGACCACAGCCAGCGATAACAGCTACCAAGGGATTAGCTGACAGCAGAAGCCCGACAACACCCAAGGCGGCTGATGAAACTTTTGCTGCTTCTAAATCCTGTCTGTAGTGCCGTGCTGATGCCTCGATCGCTTCGAGTCGCAGTTGCAAGGCTTCCGTAATCTGCCCTTGTGCCAGGAGTTCAGAGAATGAATTAATGTTGTGCATAAGAAAAACTCCTTTTGATGAGAAAACCCCTGAGCGTACACGCCAGGGGTTAATCTTTGTGGTCAGTGCCAATTAGTTCGGGAGGACTTCAACTTGTGGCTTAATCGGTGCGATCGCATTGAAGAACAGGTTAATCATTGCTTCCGTTCCAAAGATGCTGGCGAGAATCCAGACCAGATTAATCACCATCTCGCCTGTACTCTGCCCAATCACGGGGTAGTTCCAAAAGGCGATACCAGCATCAATCGCATAGGTCAGGGCAATCAATGCGCCACGAGTTCTAACAGTACGCATCCCCACTGCCTTTAGGCGCTTCCTCCGATACTCTGCTAAATCAAGCTGCCCTTCTTCTGGGTCAGGTACTCGGTAGTCCTTAATCGCCTCATACTCAGCTTTCGCCTTAGCAATGTCGATTTCACGCAGTACAAAAGCCTGAATGCCCTGCACAATCAGACTCACTACCGCAGCCATCCAGAATGAAGGGGCGATTATAGCCGTAAAAATGTACCTTAGGTCGGCTCCGTCACTTACAAAAGGCTTAGGGACAAAGGCGGGGTTATTTGCGTTCATTGCTTGCCAGTAACCCTCAGCACTGACTGACCCAAAGTACAGGACTCCTAAGCCAATCATGATCGCGTTTCCTGGTGGAGTCGTTAGCCAGTTAATCAGACGAGCTGGAACGGTCAGAATCAAGACCAGTACCCGACTGATACCTGATGCCGCATCACTTCCAGGTGATTGAGTAGTAGTGCTGCGATGTCCGTTTGTTGAAGATTTAGAGCCAAGTGCCATTAGTCGCAAACTCCTTTGTAGTAAAGCGTGAAGTAGAATTCCCCTTGGTAGGCGTACCCGATACACTTCCTGTAGCGGTCGTAAACAACAGTTTTTTCACTCTTGTTGACGGTATGTTGCCAATCAAGATGAGGTGGAGTGTTGTTGAGGGTGTAGTTAGAAACAATTAGCTGGTTAAAGTGGGCAATCTGGTTTTCTTGGTAGGCATCAGCGATCGCCTTTGCATTCTCGGCTTCAGTCTTTTCCTGTTCTGTATGCCACCAACTAGCGTGGTCAAATGTCGCCTTGGAAGTGGTAATTAGAGCTGTGCCGATTAAGCCGATAATGCTGCCAGTAGTCACCAGTCGAAATGTGTTGGTTTGCATAGTTCTTCTATGCCCCTAGTTACGGCTAGGGGCATTTCTCTAGGGCTAGAGACTAACTTCCCAATGATCTGTGTGGGTTCTTGAGGCGTAGACTTTGCCTCCAATCTGTGCAGTCAGAGCTTCAATCAAGCCCTCAATGTTGCCCTCAGAAAGTTGGCTACAAGCTTGGATGTACTCAACTAATTCGGGGTCTTCGTCCCAAATGTTCCAATCCACACCAGCCGATTCAATACAGCAATCAATAAGGGTGATTTCTTCGGGATGAGGACTAGGTTGGTGGACTGGCTTGTTCGCAATGTAGTCGGCTAATGCTGCCCGGAAGACAATCTTTTGTTCGTAGGTCATTTGCTGTAACTGAGAACCAAAGCGTTCTTGAAGGTTGTGCAGGACTTCAGGAGATTGAGTTTTTGGGTCGTAGCCTGTGTGATAGCCAATTGGGTGAGTCATGATTTAATTAATCCTTACGATTGGTTTACTGTTCGGTCGTTTGGGAGAGAGCCAGTGGTGGGAGTGTCCAATTCGTCACCGCTGGCTTCTGCTCCAATAGCAATTAGCGCTTCACCATGAAGGTCATGCTCATTCTGGAAGTTCACAAGATGGGCATAGAAGTTAGTCCAGTCGTTAGTAGCGATTGCTTCTACTGCTAATCCCTCCAATTGCGAGAGAAACCCTTCATATTCCTGCCGGATGGCTTCTAGTGGGTCAGGTGGATTCTCTTTGAGTCTTTGTGTCCAATCTTCTGGTGCAATCATCAATCCACTCCGTTCATTTGACGAGTTTCTGCAATCCACTTCTCTATTGGGTAGCTAGCTTCAAAAGCACTCTTTATTGCTCCCATAGCCATGCCAAGAAAACGGGGGTAAAATTCACCTTCCATCTGGGGATAAGCTTGCTTGACAATTTCAAACCACTCTTGGATTGTGGATTCGTCAACACCGAGCAGGATTTGTAAGGTCAATGAGGTTTCTTCAGTCACTTTTACTTCCTTTGATTTGAGCTACTTAAAGTGTTTGTCTGAGCGATTTGACGACTGCCTCTGCCTCGCCCATATTGCCCTTCTGCCTCCCGACTTCCCAGAGCAAATCCTCAATCTGCTGGCGTTCTTCAGCAGTCCCGGTCTTGTAAATCTCAAGGGTTTGGCGGCAGGCTTGTTCGACCGACCATCGTTCCCTGAGCTTTCTCAAGAAGTTAAGCATTGTTAAGTCTCCTTTAGAAACTGCTAATACCTGGTTGCCGCTGTACGGCTCGGCGAGGTGCTTCAATAGAATGAATCTGTTTTGTTTGCACTAATGCAGGCATGGCTACAGGTGGTGGTGGAGCAACCGGGGTTGCCTTCAGAGCGCTAACCAAGTGGTCGCCATAGTTGATGAGGAAGATAGAAAATAATTGGCTGAATGTTTTGATTCCCGTCGCCTCAAGGATTCTTTCTGCCTTAGGTCTATCGTCAGCATCCAGCACAATTCGAGTTTGATTAGCCATTGAATCCTCCTGATATGTGAGCCATTGCAATGATGTTGAAAAGTTGAGGTTCAGGCGCAATCCAAAAACAATCACCAGATGCCTCACAGATCGGTGCGGCTAGGTTCGCGGAACCACCAACTATCAAGACTTCACCCAGATTGGGGAGATACTTAGCCCACTTTGAGCGGATTTCGGCACGGGCGGATTCAACCCACTTTTCACACACGTCTTGGTAGATTGCAGAAAAATCGAGTTTGGCTGTGCCATAGAGACAATCACCACGAGCGATCGCATCCATGATGTCTGCCAGCGCTGGTGAATAGTTCAGTCCCAATGTCGCTTGCACTTCGGTCGCCACCTGCTGTGCTAGTTCCTTAGTTCCTGGCAGGATGATTTCTGCATCCTGAACCATCGTTTCAGAGGGTAAGTAGATTCTGGCAATTGAGGTTCCTCCACCAATGTCCCAGACGGCATTAGGATTGTCAGGAAATGCAAACATTCCCTGCTGTTGGGCATAGAGAAATGCTGGTTCAGTCTCATTGAGGGGTTCAACAATAGCAATCGTGTAGCAGATGTGCTTCCCATTGCGCTTGAATTCCCGTGCGTTTGGGTAGTTTTCCAGCCTACGAAGTGCTTCAACATCAGAGTCGTTTGTGTCGCTCGGAAGTGCGATCGCAAATTTGGCAATGTGGACGTAATCGAATCCTGGATTAGGCTCAATACCAACTAGGGCAATGATTTCAGCTAATTCGCACTTGTTGTGCTGAAAGACGGGTTCACCGTCAAGTTCCTGTGCCTGTCGCCCAATGACGTAACGCTTGTCATCAACCTCAATCAGAACTGTTTGAGGGTCTGGTTTGATGCGCTTCCACTGTGTCTCAGTAACTTCCTTAACGCAGCTAGGAATCATTCGGACTTCATTCTCAGGGTCAACCCACTTGATGAAACGATTCCCACCATCAAAGGCTACACATGGACGTAACTGGGACATCTGCGGATAGCTCTGTACGTTGGGAGATGGATAGATGTATCCGTTAAGCGTCTCCAAGTGTTCTTCAGTTTTCATGGTTCAAAATGGCTAGATGCCTTGTGTTTGCTGGCATTGAAGGCGCTTTAGGCAGGGCTTGCAACCCTTTAATACTGGTATCCGCTTGATTGCGTTTTGCGCTTACCCCTGTTCCTTTTGCGTCTATGTCTGTCAGCTTAGGCTATACTGTCAGTACTGTCAACACTGTCAGTCGGCATAAAAAGACTTAAGTGAGACAATTGGCGTTATGACTCAAACTGTCATAACGTTAATGACTGAAGAAAAAGAAAAAATAGTGGCGCTAAGAGCGTTTGTACCTGAATCGCTCCGAAATGATTTCAAGTCCGTCTGCGCCAAAGAAGGGAAAAACATGAGCGATGTATTGACCGAATTTATTGAGAGCTATGTAAAAGAACGCTCCCCCGCCTCTGGTAATACCGGGGGCAAAAGCAGGGGGAAGAAAGGAGGTAAAGAAGGGAATTCTCCGTGATACTGTTGAGGTTACGAGTTTGGGCATCCTAAAAGAGCCAAACGCTTTGTAACTCTTCACAGTTACGAGCCAATTCAGGTGCGAACAATAGTTTAAGTAGCGATCGCCCCTGTAGAAGAAGAACGTGTCTAACCGTTAGACACGTAGACACAAAAATTTAGCCAGCGCTCTATTACTTTTTGCGGAGTGTTGAGCGCTGGCTACATAACCACCCCAGAGGGGAGTCACAGACAGAAGTACTGTTGCTTCAAGTCTATCACTCTTCCTCTGGATCGCCAATGAGGAAGTCATGACCGCATCCCTAGCCGAAAAACCACGTAGCCCAATTTCCTTACTAAGAAGGGAACACAAAGATTTATTAGACAAACTGGCATTAAATTCACGCACACAAGTTAGGTGCTGTGCCGTAGCGATGATTAGCTATCTCAAGCACTGGCACGAATGGAAAGAATTAAGGTACCCGACCCGCTGGGTTTACCAGCCGCTCAGAGATATCCGGGAAGACCTGATGGGAGCTTACACCCTCCACGTCATAAGAGCTGCACTTGACTTATTGGAGAAGCTGGGCTTCCTCTCTATTCGGAAAAACGCTCGCCAAGAGAACCGACGCAATGGGCAGGACAAGACTCATCAATATCTGCTCCATGTCGATCGCGTTGAAGAAGCCCTGGAGAAACTCTATTCTCCCAAAAAGGCTAAAACTCGCAAAAACTCCCCAGTTGATAAGCCTGAAACGTCGGGGATCAATAGTGGGACACCAAGTATCAATTCTAAAACCTCACGTTTCACTGTTGAAACACATACACAGATTCCTTCCTCTGATTCCTGCACAGATTCCTGCTCTCTCAAACAAGAGCGAGAAGAAATAAACTCTGTGCCAGAGCTGGAAGACCCTTGGGAAGCTGAAGATGAAGTAGAACAGGGTTCAACCACTTCGTTCGATGACACACCAGAGATATTGCAAGAACAAGAAGTTAAGAGTGAAGAACAATTTTCCGCTGTGCCTGTGTTGAAATGTGACGAAGTATCACAAACTGCTGTAAATACAGCAACGTGTGTTGAAGTGGTTCAAACCGATGTAAAGCCACTACCTAAGCTGAAAGGCGATAGCGAAGCGCTACACAGCCGTGCAGAGCGCACTTCTGGCTTTCAGTCCCAGGCAGAGCGTGAGGACTTTTACCAAGCACTCTTGATACTAGGGAAGACGAAGGGAGAGGTACTTTCACCAGTCGGTTGGGCTAGTGCCATTGTGAAGGGCATCAATGCTGGCGAACCATGTGAGTACCTCAATGAATATCGTCGCAGTGAGTTGTTAGGTCGCTGTGAACAGCAGGAGTGGGAGGTTGCACCAGGACAACCGTTTGAGCAGTTTGTGACCTATCTGAAGACCAGAAGCAAAAAGACGGGGATGACCGATGAGGAAGCGATCGCTTCCTCATACCAGCAACTCAAGAATGTTAATTTGGCGCGAGCGCAGTGGGAATCCTTCAAGCGCACCATCAACCGATGTGCTGAGGATTGGGAAAAGCAGAAGCAGCTCGGTGTCTCCAGCGCTTATGTACCGCCAGAACTCCTGCCCGACCGCAAGGTAAGTTTGGAGGAGGCAGCAAGTGCGATGGCATCTTTGCAAGCTGGCTGTATCCAATTGCAAGTGCCAGGTCTAGCGGAATCTGCCAAGCTGAACTCTGCTACAGCCGAGCTAGAGCCAGCGAAGGAATTGGTCACTGAATCTGCGGTCACAGAATCCGAACCAGTTACCACGGCCGATGCCGATGTTGATGACCTGGAGCCTGCTAAGGAATTAGCCAGTGAACCTGCCGTTACAGAACCACAGCCAGAATCAACGGACGAACCAACCGCACCGCCGCTGCCATTGTCTGACCTACAGCAGCAACTTGACGGTGGCAAGTTGGCGGCATCGTTGGCTCGACGTGTGATTGAAGCGAATCCAGAATGGTACGTCATGGACGAGGAATTAAACCTGGTTCTGCCAGCGGGAGAAGAGATACCCTCCCTGGAACATCTGCGCTCGCTTCTAACTAATGCCGAAACTCGTGCCGTGACCGCTAAGAAAATCCAGCGACTAATTGAGGGGAATCCGCAATGGGGATTTTACTTTGATGAATTCGGAGAGCTGTGGGGATTTTAGCCTCAGTCAACATACCCAAATTTCCTGACTAAGGCTACCCTACCACCCTCTTAATTTCTTGATTTGGTGTCTAACGGCTAGACACTGAAGTGAGGATGGTTAGCTATCGGACTTTTAGCCTAAGTCGCCTAATCACTCAAAGACGACCTGCCTCATCAAAAAGCGATCGCATAAGTTGGATGGGGGAAAAGGTGTTGAAACGCTAACTAAGCTTGTGTGCATCAATGCACTAAATGCACTTTTCGTTTCAGCCTCCTTGCAGGGATTAGTTTGGCGGAAATCGATTTTGACCAATTTATGCACCAAGTGCATAAATTGGTTTGAGCCTCGTTGTGGGGATTAGTTTGGCACAAACTAGTTTTGACCAATGAGAGAAGCGATCGCATCAGGAGCGTTACACTGGATGACCATCCACCATTCCTGGCAATGGCACAGCTCAAATCGCTGCATTGAGCTGGCTAGAGTTGTTCATCAGTGGGTAGGAGTCCTGGAATCTCCAGTTGAAGAGCCACCGGCTCGATTTCACGCCGAAGATTGTCAGGATTGTCCCAGTGACCTTGTGGTTTCCGATCATAGGACAGCTCTAAATTCAATCGATTAGCAACTTCTAGCACTCCACCATGTAGTCCAAGGGCGTTAGCAAGAGACCCTTTCCCGGCTTCTTCCAGTTCCCTTTTAGTGGGCATGACACCAGGAGTACCCTGTTGCTCAATGAAAGCTTTAAGTTCGGCTTCAACATTAGCCAAGTCGTACCAATAACGATGCCGTTTTTTAACGTAATCCAACCCCATCCGTTCAGCAACCGACTGGTAGCCACCGTGATGCATTGAGATGGCTTTCATCAAGTCACCCCGCCCCAACTGCTTGAGTTCAACAGCTTTTGGCATGACACCGATTTGACCCCTCAAAACGTTGAGTTCTAAAATTTCCTGCTCCAGATTCTCAAAGTTTTTCCAATACCCGTCTGGCTTTCTTGGAGAGGACTTTTGAGCAACTTCGTTCGACAAAGAAGGCGACTCGTAAGCAGGAGGAACCTGAGACGGATTCCCTCTAGTCCAAGCTTCTTTTCTCACCCACGACCCGATGGTGGCTCTAGGGATAGAAGTAAGGGTTTCAATTTCTCTGGGTGACTGACCTTGTTCATATAGTGCTTGACAAGTCTTTTTTTCGGCTTTTGAAAAACGTTTTTGACCTCGGCTGATACCGGCTTTCCAAAGCCAGGTTCTGATCGTGATCGTGGGAATCCCAGTCAGTTTATGAATTTCATCGGAAGTATGACCTTCTAAATAAAGATTGAAACAATTCTGTTGAGTTTCATCAGAGTATTTACGCTTTCTCGATATCCCAGCTTGCATAGCCCAATCTGTGACGGTGTCCCCTGGCACTCCCGTTTCATTCTCAATTTCGCGAGGGCTGCATCGCTGAGCATACATTTCCAGACACCGTTGTTTGATGTGCTCAGGATATTCAGCCGAACGAGAAGACAGTCCGACTTCTCGCAACCAGCCTCTGAGGGTGCGGCGGCTGGGAACTCCAACCAGCCTTTGAATTTGTTCAACTGAGTAACCCTGCCGATACATCTCCCAACATTGTTCCTTGACCTCTAGAGAATAGGGGTCAGAGGGAGAGGGTGGTGGAATCTCAGCAAAGACCTTTTCGGGTGAGGAATGAAGCTTTTGCTGAGTGAGTTTTCCTAAATGCTTATAGTAGGGACAATTGGCACACTCAATTCGCTCACCAGGGGAGGGACAATTACAAGCGGGATTCCAGGCTTGTCGAACTTGGGCTTCAGCCTCCTCAAATCGAAGAGCCGCTTTATTAAAACGCAAGAGAGTTAATTTGGACATGAGCTTTCACCTCAATTACTAATAGATTTATGCCTGAGCATCTTTCTTAAACCTTCAACAGAACCTCAGTTACCTCTCCATCTAAAAGGACGACTCTCTCCAAAAGCTGGTTGTAGAATATTTCTCTCTCCTCTTGGGTTAAGCTGTACCAAAAATTGATTTTTTTAGCGGAAGGATGACAGAGCATTTGAGTGGCGATATTATCAGTCTGACTCCGCTCTATTTCAATTTCTTTAAAAAGTTTTGTCTTGGCATCTTTCAGTACCGGATTAAAATCAGAGCCAGGAATTTGGTCAAGAGCTTCGTATTGCCTTTCGAGTTCAACTAATTTTGAGGATTTCATCGCCTCTTGGGGAAGTTGATGAATTTCCCGAACTCGTTGGACTAATTTGTTAATAATGGCTTCCTCAATCTTGATAATCCTGACGCATTTTCTGTTACGGCAAACTGTTGCGGAATGCTGACAGCCATAATAGGCGTGGCCCCCTCCCGCCCGTTTTAATCCACACTTGGATTTACACGTCTGACAGAAAATATGTCCAGTTAAGAAAAAAGTGGCATCGAGTTGTCCAAACTGTTTCCTATTAGCAGCAAGAATCGCTTGGATTTCCTTAGCCTCTTCTTCACTTATGAGGCAATGATCTGGATGAGTATTCCTGCGAATATCCCATTCATCAGGAGTTTTAACACCTCCATTTTTTTTGAACTTTTGATAGGCAGTATGACCCTGAAAGACTGGGTTTTGTAGCCACTGTTGGATTCCTCTCCGGGAAGTTGGGAAGTTCTTTAATGCCGGGAAGGTTAAGTCCTGATTTTTTTGCAAGTCATAGTTGTCCTGAAGATACCTTAGAAGCTTAGTCGGCTTTCTCACTTGCAGAAAATAATCGAAAAATTCACGGGCTATTTTCGCTCGACTTAGCCAAATGAGTTGCTCGGAATCATCAGGTTCATCAGCAAGAGCGAGATAGTTATTGGGTCGATGAATGAGTAAACAGTAGAGAAGAGGTAAATGGTCAAGCTCATATTTCTCATCAACAATAATGCAGCCCCAAGGAGGTCTTATCCAAGCGACTTCTCGACTCCTGCGGTATTCAAAGCCTTTGTTAATCCGCTCTCGCAACATTCGACTTTCATGAACGGCAAAAAGAACTTGTAGGTCTGAGTTCAATTCTCCAGACGCTGTTGTTAGGTCAACTTCTCCTTGGTCGAGTAACTGGAGTTTGACTCCAGAATCTCGAAAGATTTTTTTGATTTCTTCGTAAAGTTGAGCATTCCGAGATATTCGATCCCAACGGGTAGCATAAACGGCTGATACTTCCCGTCGAATAACTAAGTCTAGAACTTTTTCCAGTTGCTCTCTGTCTAAGTTACGACCTGATTCAATGTCACAATAGAGCCTTTCAGCTCCAGCCTTTAAGAGGCGGTGTTTTTGCTGGTCTAAAGCCTGAGTTTCTGCCTGTTCTTCCGTTGAGACACGAACATATCCAATGATAGGTTTCATAATTCTATTTCCTCAATACTGATATTATTGTAAATATTTTTGTGGAACCTTGACTGAACTCAGGTTCCCACAAACATTAGTAAAGTATAAGAAGTAGGAAAAATAGCTCTACAACTTAAAACTATTGATTTACAAAGGCTACAGGTTGATAAGTCTTACGAAAAGTTAGTGCAAATCAGCTAATCAACGACTTAACACAGCCTCATCTGCCGCTTCCTATGAGCTGGGTGGTAAGCAAATTGCCAGAGAGCCTGAAGGCTAGGTAAAATTCTTCCCAAATAAATACAGATTGATAATCGGTTTCAAAATATTTGAAAAATTCTCTAACTAAGATGCGCTTATTGAGAGAATGAAAAATTCATTCAGTCATATTTATAGCAATGTTTTAGGAAAGTCTTCTGTAACAAAGCAAAAATATAGCCCTAACTACTTGCTATAGTTAGGGCTACATTTTTGTGTCAACTAATACTTAATTTTTGAATTAGTTTCTTAGAATATTAACTCTATTTTCTCTAAATAGTAAGACTTATTATTAAAAAATTGTGGTTAGACAAGTATTTGATAAAGAGCAGTTACTCAAGGTTGGAGAACCGACTATTCCTAACCTTTGATTAATCTCACATCTTGGCAGTGCTAGGGTATCTGCTGTTCAAACAGATGTCACGTCTTGTACTCATTGACCAGTTCTTCCATCGGGACACACGCCCAACGCGCTGAACGAAATGGTGGTTCAACAAAGGATGCTTATCTCAGCCTAAACATTAGCTGCACCAACTTACTTAACTTTTCAGGTAGAAGCCAAGAGAACACCAGAAGAACCTGCCGGTTTTGTTTTGTATCAAAGTAACGTAAAGAAGATTGTGTTCTAATCGGTGATAGTCAGCTTATCGACTTATCAATCACTCGCAACAACTAGGGGTCGTTCTCAATAAAAGCCAATTTTTTACGTTCTCTCTTTCATAAATTTTAGGAATTAGCTCAAAGGACGATATAGCGTCATTACAGCTTAGTTTCTACTTCCGTGACTGAGGCTTATCGGTATTACACACCGTAAATTGGTGTGCGATTGATAAGCTTGGCTGAACTGTGACAGTATTTGGCGATCACCTCGAAACTGTCACACCAAATTAAGTTCAGGCTTGGATGGAATCTTGAAGGAGAAGATTGTACTCTCTCACCGCTCGCGTTTGATAAATCAGAACCGCGAACGCCAAAAAAATAAGAGAGTCACGTTGTGCGGCTCTCTAAATCATCAGGGTGCATCTACTAACCTAATTATTACCTTTAGGCACGAGGGGTGTCACCCCCTATTCATGAAGACTTGATGAAGTGTGAACAGGCACTTGCCCTCTGCCTTATGGCTAGTTTTTTTGGCTGAATCACTTTAAAGTTTCAAAACTTGTGAGGATACCTATCTAAAGTTAGATGCGTTAATATACTTAAGTGTGAGTAATGAATTTGGTCAACCGCCGATGCCTGACACCAAAACACTTAATGAAGAATGGCTTCACCGCATCAAACTGCTGTTCCAGCGCAGTGTCACTGAAGCGGATGTCACCAAGTCAAAAAGCTTGTGGTATCAAGCTTGCTCCTCAGAATCAATTCGATTGGAGTGGCTAGAAGAGACACGGAAGGCTGCACAGCTTTTTTAGGATTGTTTGAGAATTAATGCAAGTATCTGTGCCACAACTCCACGAGAGCATCGCCTGAATGAGTTAGACAAGATAAAAGATGCTTGTCTTGCTTTGACCTCATGCCAGAAATTTTTCAAACCCTTTTAAGTGCAGTCGGGTTCATTCCTCACGGACACTGCTATCTGTGGAAGCCAGGGTTAGTTTGGCTCCATGTCGTAAGTGATTCTCTGATTGCACTAGCCTATTATTCAATTCCATTGATGCTGGTCTATTTCGTCCGCTCTAGGCGAGACGTGCCCTTTGACTGGATTTTTCTGTTGTTTGGCACGTTCATAGTTGCCTGTGGCACGACTCATCTGATGGAAGTATGGACACTCTGGCACCCTACCTACTGGCTATCTGGGTTCATTAAAGCGATTACTGCCTTTGCCTCTGTTGCGACAGCGGTGCTACTAGCACCATTGATTCCTTTAGCACTAGCTCTCCCAAGCCCGGCACAACTGGAGGCGACAGCCCTTTCACTAAAAAACGAAATCAGTGAGCGAAAGAAAGCCGAGGAATCGCTACAACGAGTGAATGAACAGCTAGAATCGAGAGTCGCACAACGAACTGCCTCCTTAGCTTTAACCAACTCCTCCCTGCAAGCGGAAATTAGCGAGCGCTTCCGGGCCGAGTCGGCCCTACGCAGGAGTGAAGAGCGTCTGCGTCTCGTGTTGCAGAATATGCCCGTGATGCTGGATGCCCTCGATATTGAAGGAAACGTAATTATCTGGAATCAAGAATGCTCGCGGGTAACAGGATATTCGGCAGTGGAGATTATTGGCAACCCGAAAGCGATGGAATTAGTGTATCCCAATGCTACCTATCGTCAGCAGATGATAGCCCAATGGGCAGAGCAGGGCAATCGCTACCGCAATTGGGAATGGGACCTTACCTGTAAAGATGGCAGTATCAAAACAATCGCTTGGTCGAATCTCTCAGAGGAGTTTCCGATTCCCGGCTGGGCATCTTGGGGGATTGGTATTGATGTCACTGACCGCAAACAGGCTGAAGAGGCGTTGCGGCAAGCCAATCAGGAACTAGAAAACCGGGTAGCTCAACGCACAGAAGCCTTGAAGGAGAGCGAACACGCCCTTGTCGAAGCCCAACACCTCGCCAATTTGGGAAATTGGTCGTTTGATGTCCTTACTCAGGAGGTGAATTGGTCTGATGAAACCTTCCGAATTTTCGGACTTGACCCCACCCAACCCGCACTAACCTACGAGCAGCATTTAGAGATAATCCATCCAGACGACTTAGAAGTGTTCCAGCGTAACGCTGAACTAGCCATCACTCAAGGCAGAGCCTACGAGCAGGAAATTCGGATTTTTCGACCGGATCGCTCCCTGCGGTATACCTTGGGCAGGGGACGGGCTGTGTTCAATGAACAGGGGCAAGTGGTTAAGCTGTTTGGCACCGTGCAGGACATTAGCGATCGCAAACTTGCAGAGGTTGCCCTACAACAGGCGAAAGTTGCCGCCGAAGCAGCCAACCAAGCCAAAAGCATCTTCTTGGCGAATATGAGCCACGAACTGCGTACCCCCCTCAACGCGATTCTGGGCTTTTCCCAATTGATGAATCGTGATACTAACCTGAGTCCCGAACAACAAGAGAATCTCAGCCTGATCACACGCAGTGGGGAACACCTGCTTACCTTAATCAACCAAGTCTTAGATTTAGCCAAAATTGAGGCAGGACGCACTACCCTCAACGAAACGGCATTCGACTTAATTCGCCTACTTGACGACTTGGAAGATATGTTCCAACTTAAGGCGCAGGAGAAGGGATTGCACTTGATTTGCGATCGCTGTGATGACGTTCCCCAATACGTGCGTGCCGATGAAGTCAAATTGCGTCAAGTCTTGATCAACCTGCTTTCTAACGCGATTAAGTTTACGATTGAAGGCGGTGTCTCGTTGCGGGTGGCTAGTCATAAGCTCAATGGAGTCAGTACTGTGTCGTCACAAGCACAACAACCGACAAGCGAGCGAGGACAACTGACACTTTACTTTGAAATTGAAGACACGGGTCCCGGCATTGCCCCTGATGAGTTAGATAAACTTTTTCAAGCCTTTGTGCAAACCCAAACGGGTTCTGAATCACAGCAAGGCACTGGCTTAGGGCTAATTATTAGTCGGCAGTTCGTCAAACTGATGGGCGGCGAAATAACGGTCAGCAGCACACTGGGGCGTGGTACCATCTTCAAGTTTGATATTCAGCTCGGCGTAGCGGATGCTACCGCCATAAAATCCAAGCCACCGACGCGCCGAGTCATTGCTCTACAACCCAATCAACCCAGCTATCGCCTCCTGATTGTGGACGATAGATGGGATAACCGCAAACTGCTGCTCAAACTGCTCAATCCCCTTGGCTTTGAAATCAAAGAAGCAACCAACGGCATTGAAGCGATTGAACTTTGGTCGAGTTGGGAACCGCACTTAATCTTTATGGATATGCGGATGCCAGTGATGGATGGCTACGAGGCAACCCAACGAATTAAAGCCACAACCCAAGGTCAAGCTACAGCAATTGTTGCCCTGAGCGCCAGTAACTTCGAGGAAGCACGAACTGTTGTCTTTTCTGTCGGTTGTGACGACTTTATCCACAAGCCTTTTCGAGAGGCAGACATTTTTGATGCCCTGCACAAACATATCGGAGTGCGCTACGTTTACGATGAACCCCCAATAGAACCCAAGTCAGCCCCAACCCAAGCTCTGACTCCAGAGGCGATAGCGGCATTACCTGCCGATTTGTTGGCATCCTTACAAAAAGCCGCAATTGAGGGCGATTTAGATTTAATACTTGCCGAAATTGAACAAATCCGCTCTCAAAATGACGCTTTAGCCAACGCTCTAGCTTCTTTAGCTAAAAAGTTTGAGTTTAAGCAACTACTAACCCTAATCCAACCCAAAATGAATTAGAGATGAGCCAAGAGCCATATACCCCATCAAAAGAGAGTATTTTAATTGTTGATGATACTCCAGCTAATTTGCAACTTTTAGCCCAATTGTTATCGGAGCAAGGCTATAAAGTCCGGATGGCACAGGATGGAACAATGGCTCTCATGTCTATCCAGTCATCTCCACCTGACCTGATTTTGTTGGACATCATGATGCCGGAAGTTAACGGCTATGAAGTCTGCTCTCAATTGAAAGCTTCGTCTTCAACTAAGGATATTCCGATTATCTTCATTAGTGCTTTGAATGAAGTGTTTGATAAGGTAAAAGCGTTTGAAGTAGGCGGGGTGGACTACATCACTAAACCTTTTCAAGTGCAAGAGGTTTTGGCTCGTGTCAAACATCAGTTACACATCCGTAGGCTTTCTCAGCAACTAAGCGAGCGAAATGCACAACTGGAGACGGCAAACCTGGCACTGAAAGACGAAATCCAGGAGCGCCAGCAGGTCGAAGAGTTGCTGCGCTCTACGCTTGAGTCTCTAGAAATTAAAGTTCAGGAACGGACAGCCGAATTAACTAAAATTAACCAATCCCTACACACTGAAATCGCTGAGCGAGAACAAGCAGAATCAGAACTTAGAAAATCCCTCAAAGACTTATCAGACCTCAAATTTGCTTTAGATGCAGCAGCGATTGTAGCCATTACTGATGCGTCGGGAATCATTACTTATGTGAACGATAATTTTTGCCAACTTTCTCAATATTCAAGAGAAGAACTAATTGGGCAAACTCATCGCCTTATTAATTCTGGATATCATTCCCAAGAATTCTTTAAAGACCTTTGGGTAACAATTATGGCTGGTAAAGTTTGGGAAGGAGAAGTCAAAAACCGAGCCAAGGATGGAACGTATTACTGGGTTAATACTGTTATTGTTCCGTTTCTGGATGACCAAGGCAAACTGTTCCAATATTTAGCCATCCGATTCGACATCACCGCCCGCAAACAGGTGGAGTCAATGCTTCAACTAACACAATTTTCTGTACAACAGGCATCCGATTCGATTTTTTGGATTGACTCAGATGCCAAAATCTTAGGTGTTAATAAGGCAGCTTGCCACTTGTTAGGCTATTCGGAAGAAGAATTGCTGTCTCTGAGCGTACACGATATCGATCCAGACTATCAAGCTGATATTTGGCAAGCTCACTGGCAGGAACTTAAAGAACACGGCAGCCTGACCTTTGAGTCTCGCCACAAGAGCAAGGATGGAACGATAACACCCACTGAAGTCAATGTAAACTTTTTAGAGTTTGAGGGTAAGGAATACAATTTCGGTTTTGCACGCGACATCACTGAGCGCAAACTCACCCAACTCAAGCTGTTTCATACCGAAAAAATGTCCAGCCTCGGACAACTGATTGCCAGCGTCGCTCACGAAATCAACAACCCTGTTAACTTCATCGGAGCCAACCTCAGCCATGTAGATAACTACACACAGGATTTACTCGCTTTAATCAGCCTTTATCAGCAGGGCTATGTCCACAGTTCTTCTGAAATCCAAGACAAGATAGAAGAGATTGACCTGGATTTTTTAATAGAGGATTTGCCCAAAATTTTGTCCTCGATGAAGATGGGAACTGAGCGCATTTATGAGATTGTGCTGACATTGCGGAATTTCTCCCGACTTGATGACGCGCAAATGAAACCCGTCAATATTCATGAGGGCATCGATAGCACTTTATTGATTTTGCGCGATCGCTTGAAAGAAAGACCCGAGCATCCAGCTATTTCTATTATTAAGGAATACGGTTCCCTGCCTTTAGCCGAATGTTATGCTGGGCAGCTAAATCAGGTGTTTATGAACATCTTGAGTAATGCGATTGATGCCCTGCGTCATCCCGACCAAAATGATTCAACAGAAGGGATTGAAAACCCCATTCCTACTATTACAATCCACACAGAAGTTAAGGACAGTAATTGGGTAAAAATCAGTATTCAAGATAATGGAAGGGGGATGACTGAATCTGTGTTGGCACGACTGTTTGACCCCTTTTTTACAACTAAAGAAGTGGGGAAGGGGACAGGGTTGGGATTATCCATTAGCTATCAAATCATCGTCGAAAAGCACGGTGGAAAGCTGCAATGCACCTCTGCGCCTGGGCAAGGGGCAAAGTTTCTTATTGAGATTCCCATCAGGCAAAGAACTCAGTCTTAACTGGATAGAGTACTCTCTTGATTCAAGGGCAACTTCACAGTAAACGTTATACCTTCTTCAAAAACACTTTAAGCAACTATTAGGCTAATCCAACCACAACCCAATTAAATATGATTCAAGAGCCATATACCCCATCAAAAGAGAGTATTTTAATTGTTGATGATACTCCAGCTAATTTGCAACTTTTAGCCCAATTGTTATCGGAGCAAGGCTATAAAGTCCGGATGGCACAGGATGGAACAATGGCTCTCATGTCTATCCAGTCATCTCCACCTGACCTGATTTTGTTGGACATCATGATGCCAGAAGTTAACGGCTATGAAGTCTGTTGTAAATTGAAAGCTTCGTCTTTAACTAAGAACATTCCGATTATCTTCATTAGTGCCTTGAATGAAGTGTTTGATAAAGTAAAAGCGTTTGAAGTAGGTGGGGTGGACTACATCACCAAACCTTTTCAAGCGCCAGAGGTTTTGGCTCGTGTCGAGCATCAATTGCATATCCGTAGGTTGACTCAGCAATTAAGCGAGCAAAATGCTCTCCTGCAACAGGAAGTTCATCGGCGCGAGATGGCAGAAGCCGAAGTTCGTCAATCACTCTCTAAGGAACAAGAACTCAACCAACTCAAATCCTACTTTGTCTCTATGGTGTCTCACGAGTTTCGCAATCCCCTAACGGCAATCTTAGGTTTTGCTGAATTCATGAGAGATTTCAGTCAACAATTATCTGAAGAGAAAAAACAGGAGTACCTTTGCCAAATTCAAGAATCGGCTCGACGGATGACTGCACTGTTAAATGATGTGCTGAGTCTTGGGCAGGCAGAAGCGGGGAAACTAGAATTCAACCCTGAATCGTTAGATGTTGAAGAATTCTGTGAGGATTTAGTGGAAGAAATAAAACGGGTTAATAGTGCCCAGCCTACAATTATATTTTCCAGCCAAACTCAATTGACTTTGGCTTGCCTGGATAAAAACTTGCTGCGGCAAATTCTGACGAATTTGCTCTCAAATGCAATTAAGTATTCACCAGAAGGTAGCACCGTCAAGTTTAACTTAGTTTGTCAGGATGAATTGGCAATCTTCCACATTAAAGATGAGGGAATTGGGATTTCTCCAGAAGACCAACAACGACTGTTTGAATCATTCCATCGAGGGAAAAATGTTGGCAAAATCTCTGGGACGGGATTAGGGTTAACCATTGTCAAAAAAGCTGTGGATTTACACGGGGGTCAGATTGCCGTGAACAGTGAGATTGGGGTGGGAACAACCTTTAGCGTTGCAATTCCCTTAAATCACCCAAGCCAATCTGATGAAAAAGAGTCAGATTAACTGCCATAAGAAAAACCGGGTTTTTTGACGTATGAGATTAGTGACTTCAGTAACACTAACTAGTCACCTAGTCATTTAATTAGTCATTGTCAAATTGTTAGGCTGTGCCATAAACCT
>NZ_JCACKQ010000054.1:0-48187 GCF_059505465.1 Symplocastrum torsivum
TCGCTTATATCCCCCGGAGTAGAGCGCGGGGGCTTTACGCATCACGACTCGTAAAGGTTTTAGGTGTTCTCATCTTGCTGCCTCTGTACCTTCCCTACCTTCTGAATTAAAGTGACACTTCTTGGATATCAGCCAAATTTGGGAGTAAATTTTTACTACGGCTTGGCAAACTCTCTGATGTTCGTTGACAACGTACCCCAAAGCTGCAATCGTGACACCGATTCCTAGATTCTGCGACTTGAGGAAAAGGGATGCGATCGCATTGATAGCGTTGCAGCCAACCTGTTAATTGAGCGAGTAGCGTCGTTAAATCCTGTCTAGTTTTTTCGTGTTGTAGGACATTGTAGGTAAACTTAAGGCTTTGTGGCTGTGGATTTGACTTCACAAACCAGTAACTCATCGAAAGTTGTTCAGGGGCATAATCACTGGTTTCTGCCATAACGTAGAGATAGAGCCGTGTCTGCCAGTCTTTGGCTAACCACTGACGGTCTTTTGGTTGAGGGTATGTTTTCCAGTCCAAAATTTGGGCACTGTTTTCGTCCTCAATCAACAAATCGTAGATAACAGTTAGCAGGAAACTTTGAAAGTTTAGTGTACGGCAGTGTTCCGATTCACGAAAGGTTTGAGGAGCAGGTGTCAAAATTTCTGGAGCCGCATTCACCAAAGCCGTAACATAATGTTGCAGTTGAGCATCTTCTTCGACTAAGGAGTCTACTGGCAGCCCTATTTCTCGTTGTTGCATCAGCAAGTGAAAGCGACTTCCCCAGGTTACACGCTCTTGTTGCTCTGGAGAGATAGGTACTCCTAGCTGATCAATATAAATATGTTGAAATTTACGAGGGCAGGTTTCTAGGAGATTTAGCTGCCCTTGAGATAAGCGAGTCAGGGGTAAGAGTGCAGTTTCAGCGTTCATCGAAAAATAGGGGTTGGTAAGGGGAAAAACGGATACCCCTGTCATTTATGTATGAGGAGGAGTTTTTCCCCTTACACAAACAGCAGCCCAACAGGGCTTCCTTGTTAGAAGAAGCTGTATTGGTATCCATCTTTCCGATGTACTAGGCTGCAATATTTGTGGCTAATGCCTTGAATCAATCCATTAGCTGCCGAAATGTTGAAGCTGCCAGTTGTTCGCACGGCTACACGACCCACATAAGTTCCAACCTTTTTTCCAGAGGTGACGACAGCCTTAACAATGTCACCAGTCTGAAAGCATTTGACAAACTTATTTCTGGGGACGTACCGACTCGGAAACCCAAATTTATCTGTGCGACACATTTGACGAGTTCCATGCCCTGTAGCTTTGATGAGCAATGGTTGATTCGTTGCAATTTCTAATTGCTCAACATCCCCAACACAAGCCGCATCGATATAGTGCCGCTTATGTAACTTCAAACGAATGCGATTGTACTTAGTTTTCCCACCACTACCTGTTGAGACAGGTAACCCGATTTCCTTGAGCCGATTCAACAAAGCCCATCGGGTAGAGTTGACGGCGGCTGCGTCTTTCAAGGGTCGTTTGGCTTGTGCCAAAATCCGTTTTAAGACATCAGGACTTTTGTTCAGAATAATCGTAAACGGAAACCTCCTGAAAACCTTAGCTTTTGCGGCTTTGAGTAAACCCCTAGCAACCCCCGGTGTACAGAGATTGAGTGGTTTTATATTAGTGTCTAGAACGAAAACAAGATTAGACATTGTTGCGTCTGTCCTGAAAAACTCGTAACGTTTGCCTCGAAGTTGTTATTAGGTGGCGTATCCTCAACACACTGGCTTAACCCTTGTAGACCTGTTTAATGCTGAGGTTTCAGAGCTTGGAACTGGCACGCATCCCAAGGTGAGAACTTAAACTCTTGCTAATAACGGCTACCAGTTTTCAACGGGTCTTCTGGTCAGGTGTGGGCTTCATTCAAGCCCCCGGCTTATAGCCGTGGGGTTCCTGACTCTCGCATCCTAGCGTTTTGTCAGTACAAACACACTTCCTTCATTGCCACGCCCAATTCTTAAATCATTATCGAGATAAGTAATATCTAGCCAGCCCTGTTGCTCACGGCTTTCGATGCCAAAGTCAAGTGCTGGAAACTTCTTTCCTGCTTCGATTTGCTGGATAAAATTACTGGGCGACTGATAGCCGATTAAGCGTTGTAAACCAGAGATTGACCGCTCAAATTTCACATCAACCCGGCGCTCGTTGACTGGTGTGAACCGTGCGCTGACGCTGACTAAACCTTCAAGGTAAGGCAGATTGGAAACTTCCGCAATATTGTAAATTTTGGCAGTCGCGGTGCGAACGCATTGGTAGATTTGACCGAGTTGTAAGAGTGGAACTCGACCCAGGTTTAATAGACTGTTACTGGTAGTGTAGAGCAAACGCCAGTTGCCTTCGAGGAGGTCGGTAGCTTCAATGGGTCGAGGAGTCGGGTTGTAGTCTTCCAGCCGGGAAACCGCTGCGAGAATGGCTGTTTTATCGGTGTCAGTTGCTAATAGTCCTCGATTCTTACCTGCGATCGCTTCTAATAATTCCGCTTTGCTAATCATCCACCCACCTCTATTACAATGCGCCAATGAAGACCTGACTTTTACCACGCTACTGACAAAATACTCATGAAAAACTTCAGTGCCTCATTGGAGTATCCTACATCCCTCAATTTGCCCCAGATGTTAGCCTAGAAATGGTTAAGTTTCTTGACAGAAAATCTGTGAGTGCAAGCCAGTTAGGCAGTTAGCCCTGCTTACTCGATAGCTAGGGACGGTTTTCCTCTCCTACCCAACTCGGATAGCTCACATTTACTCAGTCTTTTTTGCTGCGTTAATCTAGAGTACTGACCTTACAATCTGCGTTAAATTACTAGCTGAATTTCCCTATGTACAATCCTTCTTTGCGTGAAGAACCTCGTGAGCAACTCGCTGATGTTATTCCAGTGAGGCAAGAAACTTCACTTTTAGATTGGTTAGAAGCTAACAATCGCCTCTTAGCGCGTGAAGTCCAAGATGACCCTTTCCGTGAAGATGAACAGGAGATTTCTGAACTGATGGGTGTTGATGATAGCGCTTATGACGACGACGATCTGGATGATGATCTGGATGATGACTAGTTAGCTAGCTGCTGGAAGCATATTTTGCTTGCCTAAAGTTCTAGTTCTCTGTAGAGACGCGATGCGATCGCGTCTCTACTAGTTGTTAGTGAAAAACGACGGAACAATTTTTTTTGGCGTAGGTCATACCTCATATGTACGATGCTTTTGCATTCACATCTTGGAAAAATTAAGGGTGCGTTTTGACAATATAGAGGACAGACCCATGATGAACCTGATCAGACGGATAACCTTAGCTACACTCTTAGTCACAGTTGCCAGCAGCAGTCTAATCACAGTAGCAAATGCTCAAGGTGGGTATCAAAATCGCGATCGCAATGAGCGTCGCAATGATCAACGGGAGGAATTTCGTGAGCGAGTTGAAGATCTTTTAGGTAGCATTGAAGACGGCACAGATAGGCTTCGCAGGAGTGTTGATAAGGCACTTGATAAGAATAGTCGTCTCAATGGCACTGATCGGGAAGACGAGATCAATGAATTCTTTCGAGAGTTTGAAAGAAATACGAGTGATCTGAGGAATCGCTATAGAAGTGAGCAGTCTGTTCAGACTGAAGTCCGGGAAGTACTCGACAGTGCGCGGAGCATAGACAATTTCATACAGCGCTACGACTTAGACGATGCCCAAGATGAGTGGGAAGCCATGGAAAGAGACTTAGAGCAATTACAGCGCATCGTTACTGCAGCTGAGCGCAGAAACTCAAACTCCATCAGGCGCTAATCTGATGCTTCAATTTGACAGCTAAATTTGTTAGCTTGTTAGCGCAATAACGTTCCCCCACTCTCTTAGCTAAGAGAAATTGGGGGAATTTATTATTTTCACGCTGAAAACACTCCCTGTTCCAGTAGACAAAAGTCTCTTCAAGGGTGAAAATCCCAATAGCTGAACGCTGAGCGCTCAAGCTGTTAGCTAACAGGAGGCATTTTGGTGCTAGAGACAATTCTTGTAGCCCTTGACAGTTCAGATCTGTCACAACGGGTAATTCTAATCCTCGATCAACTTCAAATCAAGCCAGCTACCAAAATAATCCTTGCCCATGTCATTCCCGCGCCGGAACCTGATGTGGAAGTGGCAGTTGACCGACCTCAGGCTTCAGAGGAAGTGCTTTATCGGCACATTGAAAAGCAGCTTCAAACCTACCAAGCTGACTTACCCTGCAAAAGTGAACTAGAGATTGTCATCGGTGACCCCGCTAACGAAATTATCCGTCTTGCTCATATTCACCATGCTGACTTAATTGTAATTGGCACTCGTGGTCTCACAGGTCTTAAGCGCATCTTGGAAGGTTCTGTGAGTAGTCAGGTAGTTGCTGAGGCACCCTGCTCTGTGCTGGTAGTCAAGTCTGAGTAATAAGCCAAGTTGCGAGTAAGAGATTATCAGTAGACCGAAAATTTTTGCGATCAATCAACTTTGCGATCGCACTCTACTACTCCCAATCAAGAACGCGATCGCATCTAGTATCTAAAAGTCTGGCGTTGCTAAATCATGGAATGTCTACTTAATTAACCCAGGTGATAGAGCAATTAAGGTGGATGATAAATTGACAATTCAAGCTTGAACAATCGGTAAGGTAAGGAGAGCATGAGGCACCACGAGTACGTCCAATTCCATCCCTAAGTCAGCTTGTGCGATCGCCAAAGCCTCATCCATTGTCGCCACTGGCAGCATCTTGCATTCCGCAACAAGCTCCGGGTATTCACTACCTACAATAATGACCTTGTTCTGCTCCAACACCTTCGCCATCACAAAGGCGCGTTGTTGCCCTGGTGGATAACCATTCTTTCGCGCATCGTCGAGGATGAAGTGTACATCCGGTGCATCACGCATCGCGGATAGAAAGCGCTGTTCACCCACCCCTTCACCTGCCCCTTCCTCACAACGAGCAGGAATAATCAGATAGCCTCCTCGTCGCACAACCGGAGTGGGAGCAAAAAAGAGATAACTCGCTGCACGGCTAGCTTGGTAGAGGTTGGCATCTTTGGGGAAGCCTGCGCCACCGATGACGACATCATACTGGTGCGGAATCGGAACCTGATAGAGCGATCGCGCCCGTTCCACCAGTTGCCTGTGAGTTTCAATCGGCTCACCTGCCATCACATACACTACCCGCTTTTCATCATCCAGAACAACGTTGATGATGAACCCTAATCCCGCTCGTAACCCCGCTTCTGCGATCGCTTCCTGAAAGGGATTGCCTTCAATTTTGCCCAATCGGGTGTTAGGGTCATCTATGAAGCGTGAACCATGACTATAAGCAATCAGCGGTTCTCCAGCAGCACCAACGGCTACAGTCTTGCAACCACCGGAATACCCAGCATACTGGTGTGGTTCGACAATCCCGGTAGCAATCAGCAGATCAGCTTCGTATGCCACTTTGTGTACCGAAAGCGGAATATCATGGACAACGCCCAAATCCACTAATGCGCTAGGGTTTTGCGGCTCGTTGTCTATTACGCGATACCGCTCTACAATGCTCCGTCCTAGCTTAGCCACCTTTTCTTCCCGCGTACTAGGACGATGCAAACCGATACCACACAGCAGCGTAATCTCCTCGTCACGCACACCAGCTTGCTCCAACTCTTGCAAGATTGGCGGCACTAGAAGCCAGTCAGGACTAGCACGGGTGATGTCAGTAAATACAATACAAACGTGATCGCCCGGATGAGCAAGTTCGCGGACAGGTGGTGAACTAATCGGATGGACTAGTGCCTCTTTAATGGCTCCATTTACGTCAGCCAAAGGTTCTACTGATTTAGACACCACTACTGTGCCGCGCATCCCTTGCGGAAGGTCGAATTCAAGAAAAGTCTTGCCGTAAGGAACGCGGTACATAAGCTTGTAGATAGAGACACCAAGTGCTTCAGCAGTTAGCTGTTAAATTACCATTTATAGCCGTTCTCGGTTGGATGCGGTACACTCTGACCTTTCTCCTACTCTTGAGTGAGGCTTTGATTCTTACTCCCCTTCCCTTGTAGGGAAGGGGTTGGGGGTTAGGTTATTCTGATCTACTTCACGCAACTGAGAAACGCTATAGCCGAATGATGGAGATGAGAGTTTTTGTTTTTGCTTCTTACTGTCGGCTAGTTGGAGGATTTCACGAGCAGCGCGATCGCACACTCCCACTTCTCCTAATAATTGGCGCATTTCCTGATAGCCTAGCAAGGTTTGCTGGCGCTTTTCAGAATTTAAGAGGAGTTCTAAAGCTTCTTTAACAAGATTTTCTGGCGTTGCTTGCTCCTGTAGCAACTCTGGGACAATCGGGCGCATCACCACTAAGTTTGGTGGCGACATAAAGGGAATAGAAAACTTCAAGAGGCGACCAATTGAGTAAGTTAGACGACTGACTCGGTACAAAACCACCTGTGGCACATTCAACAGTGCCAATTCCAAATTCACCGTGCCAGATTTAGTTATTGCTAAATCAGCAGCAGCAAGCACTTCCTGAGTTTTCCCAGCGACGAGAGTAGCATTTAGACCATAATGCTGAATTGCTGCTTCAATTGCAGGTCGGTAAGCTTCCAGAGAAAGAGGAATCCAAAATAGTGGCGCTTGGTAATTGGTGCTTGCCGCAGAATTCTCCAATTCCCAATTCCCAATTCCCAATTCCCAATTCCCCTCTAACTTTGCCTGAAGTTGCTGCGCCGCTTCAAAGACTATCGGCATCATGTACTTGAGTTCTTGCCGCCTAGAAGCTGGTACAAGTGCGATCGCTATTTGTTCTGGTGCAATCCCCAATGCCGCACGCGCTTCCTCCCGCGTTGGGCTTGATTGCATTCTGTCTACCAAAGGATGACCAATCCAACTGACAGATGCGCCCTTTTTCTCAAAGTAGCGGGCTTCTTCTGGGAAAATTGCCAATATCTGGTCTGTCATCTCCACAAGCGTCATCGTGTTGCGGGGAACAATGGATGATGCCGACCAAACCCAATCCTGTGGGGCAATGTAATAAACCGCTGGCACCTGTGGTAGCTGACGCCGAATAAAACTGCCGATGCTCAGATTCGGTCCCATGTAGTCAATCAGAAGTACCAAATCCGGTGGGTGTTGACGGAGGTACTGTTTAGCGCGACGTTGGATTTGGAGAGTGGGCAATACAAAAGGCAACGATTCCAGCAGCCCTACAGAACCAATGCTTGTCGTATCACCCAATAACGTTGCCCCAGCCTCAGCCATCCGAGAACCGCCTAGCGCGACAATCTTTAATTCCACCCCTAATGCCTCTGCCTGACGTTTGAGGGCATCAATTAGCAGCGCCCCTTGCAAATCACCAGAAACCTCTCCGGTGCTGATAAAGATTGTTTTAAGAGTCATTGGTTAATACTGAGGACTGGGGGAAAGAGACTTTCTTCTTGAGATTGGGTGTACGGCAGTTCCTGGAGCCTCTTTACCGACAAGTTTATGTTGCCAACTAACAACTAACAACAAACAACTAACAACCAACTCATTCCTCGCGCTTTACACGACGAGCGAAAATTGAACCCCGGCGTCCTTCCATTTGAGACAGTTGTAAGAAGCGGCGTAAGTGCTGCAAGTGTTCGTTATCTGGTAGTAAGTCTAGATGTTCTAGGGCTTCATTCATCGTGTGTTTAGAACGATAGATCGTTCGGAAGGCTTTTTTGAACTGTCCCATCTCGGCTGTGGTAATTCCTGCCCGTTTAAGACCAACCTGATTGAGCGATCGCACATGGGCAGGATTTCCTTCAACTAGCATATAGGGGGGTACATCCTGGATAATGCGACTACATCCTCCAATCATCGAGAGACGCCCAATGTGGACAAATTGATGAATCCCCACCATCCCACCAAGCACTGCCTTGGACTCAATCTGAACATGACCTGCCATTGAAACCGCGTTGGAAATCACTACCGAGTCTTCAATCACGCAATTATGGGCAACGTGGACGTAAGCCATCAGCAGATTGTTATTGCCAATCAGTGTTGCCTCACCTGCACCTGTCGCCCGGTTAATGGTGACGTACTCGCGAATCCGGTTATCATCACCAATTTTGACCCAACTCATTTCCCCGTTGTACTTGAGGTCTTGAGGTTCTAAGCCAATCGCTGCGCCAGGAAAAATTTGATTCCTGGCTCCAATTTCTGTTGGTCCCTCGATCACCACATGAGCGCCAATCGTTGTTTGGGGTCCAACCTTGACATTCTCCCCAATTACTGCATATGCCCCAATCTGAACTGTTGGGTGAAGTTCAGCACCAGGGTGAATAACAGCAGTAGGATGAATCAGTGTTGCCATAGGAGTGCGTGAGTTTGGAATTTTGTAGGGGTTCCTGCCCCTGTGACCGAGAGACAATTTTGTAGGGGCGAGTAGCCCCTGTGCCCGCCCTGAGTAATTTAGGCTCAGCACTCAACACTGCATGACTCAATGCGCTTTTTAGTCTACAAGAGAAAACATGAGTTCACCTTCTGCAACTCTCTGTCCATCAACGATTGCACGAGCCTGCATCTTCCCAAAACGACGCCGCTTGAGGGCTATCAGTTCCGCTGTCATCACCAGTTGGTCTCCGGGAACTACGGGACGACGGAAGCGAACTTTGTCAATTCCAGCAAAGACAAATAATCCTCCCTCTACTTCAGGTAACTGCCGTAGGACGATTCCGCCAACCTGAGCCATCGCCTCGACAATCAGCACTCCAGGCATCATCGGTCGTCCGGGAAAATGCCCTTGAAAATGCGGTTCATTGAAGGTGACGTTTTTGATTCCGACAGCTCGTTGCCCTGGAACATATTCGATAATTCGGTCAACTAGAGCGAAAGGATAGCGATGGGGTAGGATTTTTTGAATGTCTTCAAGGGTAAGAATCGGTTTAGTCGATGGTGCTTGGTGATGATTCTGGACAGTTTCTGTAGATTCATCGTGGCTGTTAATGTCGGTCAGTATAGACATGAGCGTGCTTAGGTTGGAGGCTGGGGAACACTGCACAAGGTTTTGGGCTTTTTAGTCTATTGTTCATTGTCCGTTGCGACTAACAACTGACAACCAACAAGTGACTCCAAAACCTAACCAATTTGTTGAGCCAGCTTTTTGGCAAGTTGGATGTGCAGAGTGTGGCTGGCTTTGTAGGCAAGGAAGTGAGCCACAGGAAAAGTTCCGAGTAAACTTAAATCCCCTACTAAATCTAAAAGTTTATGACGCACTGGCTCATTTGAAAATCTCAAAGGTGGATTAAGCCATCCAGAGTCCCCGCAAACCAACGCATTTTCTAAGCTTCCGCCTTTAATTAAACCTGCTTGTCTGAGTTGATCAATTTGGTGAGCTAAGCCAAATGTCCTAGCCGGTGCGATCGCTTCTGCAAAACTCTCCTCCCCAGGTATCCAGCTATGCCATTGCTTACCAATTGCGGATAAATCAAAGTCAATTCCGTAGGTAAATCGGGTTGTTGGTGCTGGGAATGCCGCCACAAAAGCATCCCCTTGATGCACCCAGAGCGGTTCTTGTAGGAGAAATCCAGAAGCGTCGCTTGGCTTTGAGCGAGCAACACCCACTTCGAGAATTGCCTCAACCCAATTTCGCGCTGAACCATCTAGGAGAGGAACTTCTGAGCCATCAATCTCAATCCGGGCATCATCAACGCCACTACCTGCGAGGGCAGCTAATAGATGTTCTACTGTCCGTACACGGGCATCTTCAGACGTTGGGGTGGCTATTGGTGTCCGGAGTTCTGTGGACAGTGTGGTCTCGTGAACAGCCTCCACCCGTGCAGGAATGATTGGTGTTCCAGGTAGATCAACCCGCACAAAATAGCGACCTTCCCCCGCTTTGGCAGGTAGCACCCGCACGTTGGTAAAGCTACCACTGTGCAGTCCTCTGCCTGAACGTTCAAACGCAGTTCCTAGAGTGTGACGGGTGGAAATCGCTGATTCATAAAGGTTTTGCTGTCCTACGCTGGGTAAACGCTGGCTTTGGTGGTTAGTCATTAATCATTGGTTACTTGGTATGGGACAAAGGACAAGGGAATCTCGCTCCTCCCCAGTCCCCAAATCATGGGCATAAGACATCAGGACAAAGGAATCTCCTCAGCCCCAATCCTGACCCCCAACTTCCTAAAAGCGTTCCCCAATCCCAAAGTGGATACGGCTATCACCCTCATCATTAAGACCATAATCCACCCGAATTGGACCGAGGGGCGATTGCACTCGGACACCGAGACCAAAGCCAAAGCCAGTACCTGGCTTACCTCTTACACCTGCTGGGTCACCGGGAACGTTGTCGCCTGTACCAAAGTCGCTGGCAAAGTCAACAAATAGAGCGCCACCGATTGCTGAGATAATTGGGAAGCGATATTCGGCGGTTGCCTGGATAAAGCTACGCCCAGCTCCAACATCTCCTTCCTCGTAACCCCGCACTGAGCTAGAGCCACCCAGAGAGAAGGCTTCGTAGGGTGGTAAATCACCGAGAACTGTTCCAGCTTGAAGATTAAAGGCAAGCGCTTGAGGTCCTTCGGTAAAGTTGGTGAACTGCACCGGAATGTAGTAGCTGTAGCTTCCTCGTAAGCGTGTCAGGAGGATGCTGCCACCACCAATAGGGATGGATTGTTCAACACCTAACCGTAGTAGGGAACCGCTAGTGGGGCGTAGACCATTGTTACGCTGATCGCGTACAGCACCCAACTGAACAGTAAATAGGTCGTCACTGCCATCCTCACTGAAGCTCAACAGGTTGCCTAGTTCATCTTCTGGGCTGAGTTCACCATCACTATCCCGAATCGAAACACGTTGATACTGTAAGCCTAGCGATGCTGTCCATTCGGATGGGGTAAAGACATCTCTAGAGAGAGGACGAGTAAAGGTGACACCACCACCTGTTCTGGTAACACGAGGGCGATCGCCATTGGGGAGTTCCACTTCCTCTTCACCACCATCAAAGATGAGCGAGATTGACCGCCGTCGGAAGGCATTGACGGTGTAGGACGTTCGGTAGGGGTCGCCAGCAATCCAAGGGTCAGTAAAGCGTACATCAAACAACAACTCCCGCTGACCGACCTGTAATTCTGCCCCTAGGTTTTGGTTATTACCTCCCAGGTTTTGCTCTTGATAGCTGATGGTGCCAAATAGTCCACTCGCGGAACTGATACCCGCTCCAGCAGCGACAGAGCCAGTATTTCTCTCAATCACGTCTACAACGACAACAACCTGGCGTGGGTCAGTACCAGGAGCAAAGGAAAGCCTTACATCCTCAAAAATTCCCAGACCAAAGACTCGCCGCAAATCCCGTTCGGCGGTCTGCCGATTGAAGACATCACCAGGGTTTAACTGAACTTCTCGCGTGATGATAAAGTCACGGGTACGACCGTTAACGGGTTGACCTTCTTCATCTGTTGCCTCTCCCTCGTCATTGAGAAAACGGACGCGAATATCTTCAATGACTCCTTCTGCTACCACCAAGACGACTCTGCCATCCTCAGTCACTTGCTGAGCATCAATCACCTGAGCTAGGTCATAGCCGTTTTCTTTGTACCACTCGTTCAATTGCTGGATGCCGTTTTGAAGGTCACGCAGGTTCAGGATTTGACCATATTGTTCGCTGAAGATTTCATTGACGACTTCCTGAGGCAGAACGCGAGTGCCCACTCCCGCTGGCTCTGTATTCACCACAACCTCACGCAATACGGGGTTAGCCTGCACAGCGAAGGTAACGCGCACACCCAAGGGAGTATCTTCGGGTATTACGTCAACACTGGAAAATAAGCCCGTTGCGAAAACAGCGTTTACATCCGCTTGCAACTGAGTACGAGTTGTCGCTTGTCCAGGTCGTGTCGTAATCACTCGAAATACTTCATTTTCTAGTGCGCCTTCTGCACCAGTCACGACAACTTCTGCAACAAGTACCCGTGCTTCCTCTGCTGCGGGTGCTGTCTGTGTTGAGGGAGTTTCTGGGGTACTGGGTTGAGTGGGTTGAGACGGTTGGTCGGGTGTAGCGTTTTCTTGGTTGGTGGGCGTTCCTGAAGGAATGTCAAATTCTATAGTGTTTGGTGTTTCTTGTTGTGGCGTTGATTGGTCGCCAGTTGTGGGAACTACAGGCTCCGGCTGCGTTTGTATCTGGGCAAGAAGGTCTAGTACGGATGCCGCCTGTGAGCGTTTCGCTGGCACAATTAAGTGAAGTTGTGCCTCACGGCTCGGTGACGGGGGTAGGGGAATCGTATTGACGGTTATTGAATTAGGAGTAGGAGGTGTAACCTGAGTGGGGTTGCTTTCAGGGGCATCTGACACGGATTGACTTGTTTGCCCGCTAGTTGGCTTAGCGAGACTAATACTGGCAGTTGCGGCGATCATTGCCGCTAATAAGGGAGATAGGCGCATTTCTTTGAGATTCTTTGGCACTTCCACACACCACATTTGTTGCAAGTTAGCAATCAGCTTTTGATTCGTTGTCCATTGTCCATTGTCTGTTGCTCGTTTTAGCGATTTGCCCAACACTAATCGTTAATCATCAACCATTAGTTGCTGTATTCGTTGCTAAAACTCGCTCTAGCACTTGCTGATAGGCAGATTCCACATTTCCCAAATCCCGGCGAAAACGGTCTTTGTCCATTACTCGTCGGTCTGGGTCTGTCTCGGCTTGGTTCCACAAGCGGCAAGTATCAGGGCTGATTTCGTCAGCGAGTAGCAATTGTTGAGTGGAGGTTACTCCAAACTCCAGCTTGAAGTCCACCAAGGTAATGCCGCATTGATCGAAGAAAGCCGTGAGAATCTTGTTAATCTGCAAGGCTTGCTCTGTTAGTTGGTCAAGCTGTTCAGGCGTTGCCAGTTCTAGGAGTAATAAGCGATCGCGTGTTAACAAGGGGTCTCCTAAAGCGTCGTTCTTGAAATAGAATTCTACCAGTGGTGTTGGAAGTACCTTACCTACTGGTAATCCTGTTTGTTGACACAGACTCCCGGCGGCAATGTTCCTGACGACGACTTCTACAAGCAAGATTCTCACACTCTTGACGAGCATTTCGTTTGGTGCGGGTCGGTCGATGAAGTGGGTGGGAATGCCTGCGGCTTCTAGTAATTTGAACAATTGAGTTGCGATCGCGCAGTTCATCTCGCCTTTGCCAACAATCTGACCTCGCTTTTGAGCATTGAAGGCAGTTGCATCGTCTTTAAAGTGGGTCAACAGCACCTCCGGGTCATCGGTCGTGTAGAGAATCTTCGCTTTGCCTTCGTAGAGTTTTTGATGAACAGACATAAACAATACTCTTTAGTTCTGTAGAGTAATTTGATGAGAAACCTCGCTGTACAGGATACAGCGTTCAATCGATAGATAATGAAATCTACTGGGTTGACATACTTACAATAAAAGCAGTTGCCACAAGTTCTCTTACCACATTGAGAATCTTTAGATAAGCTAGAGCCTATGTAGCAATGATACTAAGGGGCATTCTGTTGTACCAAAATGATGACAGCCGGGTAACGGGAAAGGCAAAAGAGCCGAGGAACGATTAATTCTACTTCCTCCTGAGGTCAGTAGGATCTTTGAATACAGTTTTTTATTAAATAGAAAGATATTTGGGAATTAGTTCTTTCGCTCTTGAGCTATTTCCCAAATAAATATCCGTAAAAGTACTGTTGATTGAGTCGCTTTTTAAGGGAAAGATATAACTAGCAAGGCAGTACACTTTTACCTCATCTTCCTCTACTCAGAATATCTGATAATAGTGAGACTCTTTCGCTTTGATAAGAACCTAAAGTTGCTGATATTCAAGATAGTCAGTAGTTAGTCTGTTTTTTAGTCAGGATGCAAATTTTAAAAGGAGATAGCTATGGTCGATCAATCTAATTTTCTCTACCCTCGCAGTCGCTATCATGGTCAGGTCAAGCCAGAGAATCTAGTATTTAACGCTAATCTACAAGAGTTTGCACAACGGATTAGCTACATTTGTAATCTAGAAACCGCTGGTAAGCTTTCCCCAGAAGAGTCCTACAAGCAAATTAAAGCTCTTTGGAAACAACTAAAACGTTCCAAAAAGGAACTTGCAATTGGTGAAAACCCTTTCCAAACGGAAGAAGATGGGGAAGAAGGAAAGGGATGAGATGTGTTGAGCATTAACTGTTCACTGTTGATTGTGCACGCTCAACACTCAACAGTGAACAACAAGTTCTTACTTTATTGTCATTGTGTGAACTCCATCCCAGTAATCTGGAGGTGGGTTGTCTAGAAAGTTTTTGGAGCGTTCTAAGTGAGCAATCACAGCGCGATCGCTTGGTCTAAGCTGATAAGCTTGCTCAAAATAAGTCAATGCCTCAGAGAAATCTCTGTTGATGTAAGCCTGACGCCCCGCATGGTAGAAGTCCAAAAACTGTTTTGTTGAATCGTTGAGCGGGATGTCAGATTCACCAATCAACTCGTAAATATTGACAGCTTGGTTTTTGCCTTTGACCTGAATGCGATCTAACTCGCGTACCCAAATGCGATCGCGACAAAGGTTATAAGTATACTCGCTCAAGATAATGTCGCAGCCGTACTCTTTAGTAACGCTCTCTAGGCGGGAACTCAGGTTAACCCCATCTCCAATTACGGTATAGTCCATTCGCTTTTGCGAACCGATATTACCGGAAACCACCTCCCCCGAACTAATCCCAATGCCAATCCGGATTAAGGGTTGATTCGTCAGGATACGCGGTTGGTTAAACGCGGCTAAGCGCCAGCGCATATCCAGTGCTGATTTAACAGCCATCAAGGCATGATTTTCTGTTAGTGGCAGTGGCGCACCAAACACCGCCATCAAGGCATCCCCAATAAACTTATCAAGAGTGCCTTCGTGGTTGAAGACTGCCTCCACCATCGTTTCAAAGTATTTGTTCAGTAGCGACACCACCTCTGAGGCTCCCAGGTTCTCTGTCAGTGTCGTATAACCCCGGATATCAGAAAATAGAATCGTTACATCCTTACGCTCACCCACCATTAAGGCATCTTCACCCAACGCCATAACCTGCTCAGCAACACCTGGGGTCATGTAGCGATACATGGTGGTCTTCATCCGTTTTTCACGGCTAATATCTTCCAAGACCACTAAACCACCTCGCACAGTCCCCTCCGGGTTGGTTAGAGGATTAACAGTGAGGTTAATACTGCGTTCGATACCCTGAACTTCCTCATGGCTTATATAGGTTGAGGATTGGGAATCCCAAGGGCTTTCGTTCCAGGGAATATAAACCTCTGGGTTATCACTCTTAGGGATTGCCAGAATATAGAAACAATTCTCATCGGTTGAGTTGGAGTTAGGGGATTGGCTTGGCTTGGAGATTGGGCTTTCTTCAGGTAAGAATGGGGTAGATGGTGTTAGTGTCAGCGTACCGTTCCCATTAACAATATTAGAATTGTCAGCCGTTCTAGAGGTGTTTGCGGTAGCTAGCCTAGATGCTCCATTGAGACTTGGTAAATGAGCATCGTTATTGCTTGGGAATTGGTCTGGATTCTCTTTTTTCTCCTCAGAACGTTCCCGGTTTCCTAATTTATTGGGACGTTTAAATAACCCAACGGTAAGGTTTTGCTCTGGGACGTAATGCTTAGCACCTGTTGCGAGGCTATTCTGTAAACGCCCTTGGAGATTTTCGACTGGCACTACTTCCCAAACGTAGCGACCTGTAAGTTTGTAATCCCACAACTGGCGATTTTTACTATCATTTTGCTGAAGCGGACAACCGAGCAGTGACAGTGCAGCGTCATTGATTGTGACAATTCGACCCTGCATATCAGTTGAAATTACGGCATCTGAGAGGCTTTGTAGGATGTCCTTCTGATATTGCTTTTCAATTAGGACATTTTCAAAGAGCCTAGCGTTTTCCAGAGCAATCCCTGCCTGTATGTTGAACGCCCGCATAAACTCTTCATCGGACGTGGTGAAGCTGCCTTGGTGCTTGTTGATTAGCTGTGTCACACCAATTAAATCCTTGCTGGTGTTGAACACAGGCATACAAAGAATATTGCGGGTTACATAACCCGTGCGCTTATCGGTGCTGGGATCGAAGCGCGGGTCTTTGTAGGCATCGGGAATATTCAGTGGCTGACCTGTTGAGGCAACATAACCTGCTATTCCTCGATTGGATGGAATCCGAATTTCCATCAGAGTCTGCCCGTCTGCTGTTGCTACCTTGCTCCAGAGTTCGCCTGTCTCTTTACTGAGCATAAACAAGGTACTGCGATCGGCTTGCATCAAATCACGAGCCTGATCCATCACTAGACGCAGGGTTGCTTCTAAATCCAAGCTTTGGCCTAGAGAGGCTGTCGCCTTAAGCAGTGCTGCCGCGCCTCGTTGGTTTCGAGCTGCCATGTAGAAGGATTGGCAGGTTTCTAAGATAATGCCGATCGAGGCAGCAAAGTCACGGAATCGCTGTTCATCTTCGCTATCAAACGGCACCCCATTGCCTTTATTCAACAACTGTACGACAGCAACGACCTGGTTACTACTGCTCAAAATCGGCATACAGAGGAGCGATCGCGTATGATAACCAGGGCGTTCGTCTACGTCTTTGTTAAACAGGGGGTGGTTGTAGGCATCTGGGATATTGAGATACTCTCCCGTTGTGGCTACATGACCAGCAAGACCAACATTTAAGGGAATTCGGAGTTCAATCGATTTGCTGGTTTCCGTTTGAGGGATTTTTGCCCAGAGTTGCCCTTTGTCGGCATCTACCAGGAAAATGGTTGTGCGATCGGCTTGCAAGATTTGACCAATTTTCAGGGTGAAGGCATCCATCACCTGCTCTAGCATGGTTTCTAGAGCTTCGTTGTTGATCATATCGATCGCCCGCAGAAATTGCTGAAATTCAGCGGTGATGAAATCCAACAAGCAGATAAATTCGGGAACGGATAGGTCTTTGACTCGGTGAGTCAAGGCACTTGTCCGGTTAAGCTGGGTTAATTGAGTGAGTGTAGCCAGAACGCTACCTGTGTTGGAAAGTGTCATAGTGATGACTGTTCAACAGCTATCGTGTGATCCGGCCTGTAGAAGCTTGTGAAAGCGTGCCCTTGGAAAGTAGCTAACTATTATGTTGAGAAAGTTCCCGAAACCTTGGAGTGAGAACTCCTCAGCTTATTTCGATGCGTACCTTGTCTAAAAACAGAGTTGGTGATTAGCAACTGGTGCCAATTAGCGCTTTCGTCCCTTCTGGTGAACCAATGCCAAGTAGTGAAAGACTATAGATAGCACACCAACGGGTGAAAGGTGATGCGATGCTTAAAAAAAGCTCACTGATAAAAAACTAGAAAACGATAAAGCAATCAAAATTGGTTCAGATACTAAAAATAGTCCTACCTATGAATGTATCCACTCATTCTGAGTAAAACAAGGGTGAATTCACTCTAGTCCGGTAGGACTTGTCACTTCCTGGTTATTTTTGTGCCGCTTTTTGAGAATTTAAGCTGCTGATGACATTGACTGAGATAGGACGACTGATCTGTAGTAATTTTGCAATTGACGTGTTGCTGCTGCCCAGCCCCAGCGTTCGGCTTCCATCCTCGCGTTTTGACGTAGGGTTTCTCGTTCTTCGTGGTTGTCTAGGAGGCGCTGAGTTGCCTTAATTGCTCCTTCCTCATCGGCTGGGTCAAATAGGTAGCCATTGACACCATCGGTCACAATATCAGGAATACCTCCAGAACGGGCAGCAACCACAGGACAACCCGCTGCCATCGCTTCGAGTAGTACTAATCCTAGCGTTTCTGTACGAGAGGGGAAGATAAAGGCATCAGCAGAGGCAAAGGCTGAGCCGAGTTCTTTGCCTGTAAGGTAGCCAACGAAATGGGTTGGTGTTCCAGCAAAGTGTTTTTCCAGAGCGCTGCGGTTTGGCCCATCACCAACTAGGGCAAGGCGAGCGCCGGGGATCGCATCGAGTACCAATTTGATGCGATCGATCTCTTTTTCGGCTCCTAGTCGCCCGACATAGAGGAGGAGTGGGCTTTCTGGATGTCCTTGGGAAAGGTGCGATCGCATTTCAACAGACGCGAGTTCTGGATAGAATGTCTCAATATCTACTCCCCTCTGCCATAAGTCCAACCGTTCAATGCCATGCTCTCTCAGTTGTTGTACCATTGCTGTCGAGGTACACAAGTTTAGCTGCGCTTGATTGTGACTTGCTTTAATTAACTCCCACATGACTCCCTCCAGCATTCCTAATCCGTAGTGATGGAGGTATTGGGGAAGATGGGTGTGGTAAGACGCAACTAAGGGAAGTTGCATCACTTTGGCATAATACAACCCGCCCAGCCCCAATACGGCGGGATTGACCACATGAATCAAGTCTGGCTGGAACTGCTCTAAAGCAACACCAATGGACGGGCGTGGTAGGGCTAGCTTGAGTTCTGGATATAGAGGTAAGGGAAAGCCGGAAACTCCGTAAATTTTCGCTCCCTTGTATTCTGTCAGTCCGCCATCTGGCGAAACAACCAATACTTGATCCCCATTACGCTGCAAATGTTCGACGGTGTGACGGAGGCGTGTAACAATCCCATCAACTTTGGGCAAAAAAGTTTCGGTAAATAGAGCAATTCGCATAGTTTAGTGGTGCGTGCTGAGTTTAGTCAGCTCAGGATTTTTTCTGAGGTAAGGTACACATGCCATGAATCCCAATCGAGAGGATGACTTCACCCAAAAGTAATCCCACTCCCTCGGCAAAGCAGTTAATTCTGTGAATATCCTGTGCTGTTTGGGCAATTAACACATCTTTTTGAGTTGAGGAAGGCGATTCAATCACTTGACGGTAGCGTTGATAAGCCGTCTCCAGTGCTGTCCACTCAGGGAATAGGTAATATGCACTTACGGCAGACGTTCCCAAACCGGGCAGCACAACGAAAAGGAAGAGGATAATCTGTCGTAGGTTCATGGGATAAGTCCTCTTTGACAAGAGGTAATCAGTAGAGTGGTGCTGTTACCTCTTGCCTCTAACCTACCGATGCCAGGAAACTTTAGGGAGAATTTGATTTTTATCGGTGCGGTGCTGGTACTTACTAGCAAAGTTGAGTAAGGAATCGAGCAGCGAATCTGAGAGGTAATGAGGCTGCAAGCCAAGACTCAACAGACTGGTGTTTTTCGCGTAGAAGTAGTGTTCTTCTTTCTCAACTCTGGGGTTATCAATGTGATCGATGGCAACATCGAGTCCCATAGTCGTAGCTGCGTTTTTCACCATTACTGCCAAGTCACCAATGCTGAAAAGTTCGGTGAATTGGTTGAAGACACGGAATTGTCCGGGATCGGCAGGATTTGCGATCGCTAATTCCACACAGCGCACGGTATCCCGAATATCCAAAAATCCGCGAGTCTGACCACCCTTACCATAAACCGTCAGCGGATGACCAATTGCCGCCTGAATACAGAAGCGATTGAGGGCTGTCCCAAAAATTCCGTCATAGTCTAAGCGGTTAATCAACAGCTCATCCATGCCAGTTTCTTCGGTCAGAACTCCATACACAACCCCCTGATTTAGGTCTGTAGCGCGTAACCCCCAAATCTTGCAAGCAAAGTGGATGTTGTGGCTGTCGTGAACTTTACTGAGGTGGTAGAAACTACCGGGTTGCTTGGGATAGGGCAGAGTATCCTTCCGTCCATTGTGTTCAATGGTGATATAGCCCTCTTCAATGTCAATATTGGGCGTACCGTACTCACCCATTGTTCCCAACTTCACCAAATGGCAATCGGGGAAATCTTGGCGCATCACATACAGTAAGTTCAGCGTCCCTACAACATTATTCACTTGTGTCAGGACGGCGTGTTCCCGGTCAATCATCGAAAAAGGAGCCGAACGCTGTTCACCAAAGTGAACGATCGCTTCTGGCTCAAATTGGCGCATCGCCTTACTAAGAAACTCGTAGTTGGTAATATCACCAACTAGCAAGTCAATAGATTTACCCGTTAGATCGCGCCAGCGTTGTAGGCGTTGCTGAATTGGGGCAATCGGTGTGAGGGTTTGAACACCGAGTTCCAAATCCCAGTGACGGCGCACCAGGCTATCAATGATGCCGACTTCATACCCTTTGTTGGAAAGATAAAGTGCGGTTGCCCAACCGCAATAACCATCACCACCAATAACCAGGACTTTCATACTTGCTCTATAAATCTTGCTTACCGATACTCGGTCAATTTATCAGGTTTGGGTACCCTCTAGACCATGTAATGTAATGGGAATTACACGTTCTATGTAATCCACGCTACTTTTACGAAATAGCGTAAACCACAATAACTATTAGCATCAATACCTAAGTTATGGCTTCCTCCTTAAGATAGGAGGAAGTAATCCGTCTAAAAGTAATGCGAGAACAGGTGAAGTTCTGGCGAGAGCCACAGTTCGGCAATCTGGAGTTATTGCACGCCAGATATATTACTCATGCATTTAGCCGACATACACATGACACTTATGCGATCGCAGTGATTGAGCAGGGGGCAGAAGAATTCGCCTATCGGGGGGAAACTCACGTTACGCCCGCAGGGGATATTGCAATTATTAACCCTGGAGAAGTCCATACAGGACAGGCTGTTGATGAGACAGGTTGGACATACCGCGTGTTGTACCCCGATCCCAGCATTCTTGTACAAGCCGCTTGTGAAGCCTCTGGTCGAAAACAGGAAATTCCTTACTTTCCAACACCTGTAATTCAAGATCAACAAGTCGCTCAACTGCTTTTGAGACTGCACAAAGCTTTGGAAGGTTGGAACTCGAAACTAGAGCAAGATTGCCGCCTTTTGTGGACACTGGCACAACTGATAACAAGACACGCCGACTCGCGCCCTAATCTAAAATCTGTTGGCAATGAATCGCACTCAGTCAAGCGAGTACGAGACTATCTAGAAGCAAACTACACCGAGAATGTAACACTAGAACAATTGTCAGCGATCGCCAATCTCAGCCCCTTTTATCTGCTTCGCACATTTCATAAGCAAGTGGGTTTGCCTCCTCATGGATATCTCAACCAAGTACGTCTTGTTCATGCTAAATGCTTGTTATCGCAAGGATGGCAGATTTCTCAAGTGGCTCAGCAGACGGGATATGCTGATCAAAGTCATTTGACAAGACAGTTTAAGCGGATGGTAGGGGTGACACCGGGACAGTATCAGTATCGAGAACAATAAACTTGCCTGTGACCTTGAGTATTATATGCACAGAAGCCCAGTCGCAATGATTGGGCTTTTAGTTGGAATAGGAGCGCTCTAGGACACCCTATTCGTCAAAGCTTTCCGAGCAATCCGAGTGATATAAACAGTCACGGCAACAGTAGTAACAAAACCAACTAGGCGAATCACCCACTGCGCGGCTTCAGCTTGAGAGTCCATAGGCTGATTAGTTGTGCCAATCATGGCAATATCACCAGCTAAGGAACCAAGGTAAACATACATAATGGTTCCAGGAATCATGCCAATCGAGCCTAAAAAATACTCTTTCAAGGAAACCTGAGTTACCCCAAAAGCGTATCAAAAAAACTATCTTGAATCCTTCTTTGGCGATCGCTGCATCAATAGCTTTGAATTTGTCATTGCCTTCGAGTTGTTTGCAAACCCAACCCCGGCACACGTATCGTCCTATTAGGAAAGCACTTGTTGCTCCCAACGTTGCTGCAATGAAAACATACCCCGAACCCCAAATTACACCAAAAATCACCCCTCCTCCTAGGGTTATGAGCGCCCCTGGGAGAAAAAGTACAGTAGCCAAATTGTAGATAACAATAAATGCCACTGGCTTCCAGAAGCCAAGCTGATTAGTCCATTCTAAAGCGTTCCTTAAAAGTTCCTGAACACTGAAATACCTTGTCAAAAAGGCTAGGATAGCGACTAATGCGACAACAAGGAAATATCTAAAAACCCGTTTGATTCTTCGACTTCCCCGGTTTGAGTGTGGCTGATTTGTCATAAATGCCGGCTCTATGTAGGGGAGTACAATTAGCGATAGAAACTATTACTGGGTTCAGTCTTGAAGCCAGGAAGATCGTTAAAGTTAAAGCAAAAGCCTTGGGGTGAAAACTCTCCTGTAATAACATCCTGCTTGTAGTTGCCCTGCCATTGCTGACGAGCAATACAGGTAACAGCCTCAACCAAAGTTTGGATGTCTGCTGCTGTATTGTGCAATCCCAAACTAGCTCGAACTGCGCCCGGAACATTATGCTGATTTCCTTGAAGAATTTCTTCTTGACAAAGTAGATCTTGTTTTTTCGTAACTTTAAGAAGATGTCTCAGTAGGGGTTGGGCACAAAAGCAACCATTTCTCACGGCAATACCCCACTCATAGGAGAGAATAGCAGCCGCTAAGGCATGGTGAACTCCTTCTACTGTGAAGCTCACTACTCCCAGTCGATTTTGTATAGTTTCCGGATTGCTCTCACCCAAGATTTTTACCTGGGGCAGTTGTGCCAGTCCTTGGAGAAGTTGGGCTGTGAGATAACGTTCGTGAGTTTCTACAGCTTCCATGCCTACAGATTCGAGTACTTGGATAGTACGAGCCAAAGCAAACAGCCCTAAAATGTTGGGAGTGCCCGCCTCATTTCTGTTCGGAGTATCAGCCCAAATGACCTGGTCGAGATGGACTGAAGAAACAGTGCCTCCCCCTGGTTGGTAGGGCGTAGCGGCATCAAAGATGTTGCGGTGTCCAACGACAGCTCCCACTCCTAAAGGGCAGTTCATTTTGTGACCGCTAAATACCAGGAAGTCAATATGGCTAGGGTCATCATGGGGTCTCATCTGTACTTGGCGGTGGGGAACTAACTGGGCACCGTCTACAACGACCAACGCTCCATACTTATGTGCAATTACGGCAATCTCGTGAATGGGCAGAATTGTTCCCGTGACATTGGAAGCTCCTGTCACGCTCACCACGCGAACTCTACCGTTTGAAGCTTTCAAATGACGCTCTAGCTCATCCAAGGAAAGCTGTCCTTTTTCGTTCACAGGCAAATGTTCTACTTTAGCTTGCCTGCGCCAGGGCAAGTCGTTGCTATGGTGTTCTAGTAGAGTAGTCAGAACGGTTTGTCCGGGAGCAAAGTGAATGATATTTGCTAATAGGTTTATCCCTTCTGTGGTACTGCGTACTGGGATGACAACGTCTCGCTCGCAATCCCAACCAACAAATTCGCCAACCACATGTCGCGCTTCCTGGTAGCGCTGTGTACAAAAACTGGAATCAAAGCCCTTACCGCGATGAATGTTGGAGTAATACGGTTGAATCTCTTGGAGAAAATTGCTGACACATTGAAAAGGTTTTGTGCTGGCAGCATTGTCTAAAAAAATTTGAGGAACATAGCGACTGTCTAGCAGAGGAACTTGATTGCGGATTCCTATAACCTCAGGATATGCCAAATTTACATGTTTGAGTTGGACAGCCGTCGTACTCGGTTTTACGTTCATTGAATATTTCCTGATCGCTCTTTTACTTAGCTGTTGTTTTAGATTGATTATTGATTGCTTTTCAAAAATAAATATTTTTGAATAAATAAATATTTTTCTCTTTAGAAAAGCAATGAAACTAGCTTGTATCTATAATTTATTGTTGGTTTATAAAAAAATGTCTTTTTTTATGGATAGCTTGTTCAAACATTTAAAAATATAGAAGATAGTTCAAGTAGAGTTGAAGTAAAATCCCAGCGCTGAAAAAAAGTATTTCTAAAATCACCTATAGCAATAGCCAAGGTAGTTAAGACATAGACTAGAGGTAGTCTCCTGTTTTGAGACTCCAATTCTACCTATGGCAAAATCCTACAGTTACGACCTGCGCTCTTCCTCGGCTCTCTTCGTTGACGGTTAGTTCCCATTGGTAATAAAACTACAAAATCCTCGGAAAAATAATAAAAGATTTGATGAAGTTACTGAAACATAGGTTATAGCAGTTCTCAAATAAATGAAGTATACCTAACAGTAGTGAGTAACCAATGAACAAGGTCTTGAGAGGATACTTATTGGTATGCCTTTTGAATCGCTTCATCCAAGGCTCGATAAGTTCTGGTTCTACCGTTCGCAATATCCTTTTTTCTTTCGACCAGCAATTTTTAATTGGTAAAACATTTAGTGATTAGGGAGACAGATAGATTACCTGTATTTCTGCTTGTTGTACCTTGTTGCTTTGAGAAGCACTATATATAATGAAAAATATTAAGTTAAATTAAAGCCAAATAGATTAAATACTTTTCTGGAAAATCATTATGTTAGCTGTATCTTATACTGATGCATTATTGAACCCCTAGTAATCTATAGCGTTTCCTTAACTGATGAGGTACAACCAATCCTTGCCTAGTAATAGTTTCAGCTCTAAAAATGTACCTCACTTGACGGAGAAACGCTATATATTGCATCTTCAAAAGAATTTAATTTCTTCTCAATCAGCTAAAGCTAGAACAAACCTTCGCTTCAAAACTTAAAACTTCTTATGTGTCGATTACTTGGCTACCTGGGTTCAGCTATTCAATTCGAGCAGCTGTTATATAAACCTGAACATTCGCTAATTGTGCAGGCTTACCAGCCGCGTGAGATGACGGCTGGAGTACTTAATGTTGATGGATTTGGAATTGGCTGGTACAACAGGTTGAATAGTGTTGACCCCTTTACTTACAAAAGCACACTACCAATTTGGCATGATACTAATCTTCCCCAATTGAGCCGTTATATTGAGTCGGGCTGTATGCTGGGGTATGTCCGCAGTGCTACACCTGGAATGGCATTGAACTTGAGCAACTGTCAGCCATTTCAAGCCGATCGCCTTTTATTTATCCATAACGGCTACATCAACAACTTCCGTAAAACGCTCTATAAACCCATACGCGATCGCGTTAATGATGAAGTCTACCAATCTGTTCAAGGTTCTACCGATTCCGAACACATTTTCGCCCTCATCCTTAATGAGTTGCTGGCTTTCCCAGACTGCCCATTAGAAAAGGCATTACATACAACATTGATGACTCTGACTGAGTTAGCTAAAGAGTATCAAACTAGCTTTTCTGCCAACCTAATTATCAGTGACGGGAAGCGTCTTGTTGCTAGTCGCTATGCCTACAACGCCTTCACTCCCACCCTCTACTGGGTGAAAAATGGTTCCTACTATCCCAATGCAGTAATTGTTGCTTCGGAACCATTGTTTGTCGGCAAGTGGAATAGTTGGAAAAGTTGCCCGAAGAATAGCCTCCTCAGTGTCGGAGAAAATCTCGAAGTTCAAATCGAAGAACTTTTGTAGAAAGGCAATAACTCCTATCAAAATAGGTAACTTAGGACTCACTTTAGTCTTAAATTACCTATTTTTGCTGCTTTCCATATTGTTCGGCTTCCTCTATGAGTTTCGCTAATTCGGATCTGTTCGATTCAGGCGATCGCTCTGGAGAAAACAGTCCTCGTAAACTATAGCTGACCAGTCCCACGTATTCTCTTAGCTTGAGAAAGGTTTCTGCTTTATAGCCTAGGTAAGGTGGTAGTGGACTAGGCTTAGGAATCACTGTAAAACCTTGAGCACGGAAAACAAGTAGCGATCGCCACATGTGGGGCGGGTCAGTAATCAACAGAATTTTCCGAATCCCTTGGGGTTTTAAGATAGCTGCTGTGAAAACAGCATTTTCCTCGGTGGTCAGAGAACAATTTTCACCGTCTAACACTTGTTTAGAAATGCCTTTTTCTTCCAGTAGTTCAATTCCAATGGGGGCATCATTTACACCACTAATAAAAATTCGAGGTGCTCGTTTAGCTTGCAAAAGGTCACCAGCGAGATAAAATCGCTGAAAAAATTGCCATCCTCGTCCAATTACAACAATTGCATCAGTTGGTGTACCAGGATCGGGCGGAAGGGCAGCAATTGATGCTTTATCCACTAAAACAAACATTAGTGGTAAGCTAGCAGTCAAACAAAACAGTAATAAAAGTGACGCTCGCTGATTTAACCAACGCCTCACGCGCTTCTGCCGAAGCACCCAGCGCAGTCCGAAAAATGCCAAAGTTACTATTAGTACTATCAGAGTAGGTTTGAGCCAAGGATAGCGTGCCCTATCAATATACAAAGGGACTTTAGTCAGTGTGCGATCGCACAATGTTGAATTAAACATTGTCAGTCAATAGGTAGGCACTTCTTGTTTGGCTGCTCTAGGTATTTGTGTTAGTCCATTGCCTTCAAGTATTCTTGATAAGTCCTCTTCAATCCGGATAATTTATCACTACTTTTCAGCTTTAAGGCAAGGGAAGGATAAACCTTCAAAAGGGTAAGGTTAACAAGTCTAGGAGATTGAGTTGTCGGGGTTCTTCACTTAAACCGATTTTGATGGTTTGAGGATGTCGGATATAGCGAAAAGTCCCAAACAACCTATCCCACACGCTCAGCACACTACCATAGTTTGAGTTCGTCTCTTTCACAATCTGAGAGTGATGGACACGATGAAAATTGGGTGTAATGATGAAATACGTTAGCACCTTATCAACGTTTAAGGGAACTGCCCAGTTGCTATGTTGAAAGACTTGAATAGCTGCAAATGCTACATCATAAATGAACACACAAACTGGATTGATGCCAAATAGCCAAATCAAAAAAACTCTAGGAAAATTTGAACAAATCACTTCAAGGAAGTGAAATCGATAAGCCGTTGAGATATTCATAGTGCGTTCTGTATGATGCACGCGATGAAACCGCCAGCCCAGAGACGACATATGCATCAATACATGCCAACCATACCGATAGATGTCGAGCAAAAGAAAAGATATAATTCCTACTAACCAATGGGGTTGAATGCCGTGAAATAAGCCTGACCAATGAATTGGCGGAAAAACCCATTTTGAGAGCGCAGCAAAGACGAGATAGGTGATTGCTGCATTTAATAGACCAATGGCAAAATTTGTGGAGATTCGGCTAGTCCAGCTCTGCTTGAAGGTAAAAAATGGAAACAAGTTTTCTAGAACACTGAATAGGACAAGACAGCCCAATATTGTAGGAAAAGCACTGTTCATTTTGAATTTACAAATGCATACGATAAAGACAGTTGTGGATAGAAGCTACCCTGGCTTGGAGAGTGTCTAGTTAGTCAATCACTCACCAATTTTTGCGCGGCATTGAGGGGTCGATCTGTTCATTCCACGCCTTGATTCCACCGTTGACTCGAGTACCTTCAATGCCTACATCCTTTAGTAGCATCAGCGCTCTAGCAGAGCGTTGCCCAGACGTGCAGTAGATAATCAAGCGGCGACTTTGGAGCAAGGATTCAACCTTGTCAATACCTGCTCCTTTTTCGATTTCTGGTAGCGGTACGAGAGTTGCGCCAGGAATGTGAGAAACTTGGTACTCGTCTAGATCGCGAACATCAAGCAATACAAAATTAGAGTCCCTGCGATCGATCAATTGCTTCAGTTGCTTTACTTCAATCTGGGGGAGTTGTGCCTGTCGAATCGCATACCCTACTATCGGCAACTGTGATCCCGCTTCTAAGGGTATACCTGCTTGAATGGCTGGTCTGAGCAAATCTGGGTTGTGACGCACAGTCGCAACAGCAGCAACTGTTCCTAATGCCACGGCTATACCCCCACCAAATAACCAGCGTTGGGTTATGGAGCGTTGCTTGACCTGACGTGGCTTGTCTTCAGAGATACTTTTCATGGAGTACTGGGGGATAGATGAGTCGATTTCTTTACTCCAGGCGTCGATACCGCCTTGGACATTGGTGCCGATAATTTCGGCTTCCTTGAGTAGCGCCAGAGCTTTTGCCGATCGCACACCAGCCTTGCACATAACAACCAAGTGGAGTTCTCGATTGGGATGACGCTGACGCTTGTCATCTAGCAATTGCTTGATTTTGGCAATACCTGCCCCACTCTGGATTTCTGGGTAGGGAACCAAAACCCAGCCAGGAAGTCTGGCAAGTTCATATTCACTCTTGTAGCGGACATCGATCAGCAAAAGGTTGGAGGATTGAGTGTCAAGCAGTTGCTTGAGTTCAATTACGCTTATTTTAGGAACTTGAGACTGTAGAAGCCGATTTCCGACAACTGGTAACTCTGAAATTTTGCTAATGATACTTCCTATAGCAATTGATTTGAACAGTTGCGCTTCGGAGTTCATCATGATGGGGAAATTTCTTGGCTCAATAAATTTAGTCGGGCTATAAACAAATACCCAGACCTAAGTATTCGGTTTTATGCACTTAAACTTAAGCTGTCCTGTCTTACAGGTGTATAACTTTTGGCTGAATACGGTCTGATGTTTATAGCTTATTGTCTGACTTTGAAAACTTAAATCAAATCTGCTTCTTTTTGAGTAATCTTTAAAAGCCTGTGTTTTTTTTAAAGACTGAATAAAGAATTTATAGAGAATAAATATCACAAGTTATTTATCTAATAAAACTCAAGCAATATGCTTTAATTGTAGAATTTTATAATTCCTAAAGCATTCATTGTATTGCCGTATTTCCTAATTAAAATTTCTGTTTTTTAACACAGTAAGCTCTTCATGTCAAGGATTGCAAACTGTTTTAAAAATATATTAAACGGATATAGCAGTCCTATTTAATTCGTAAACAAGAAGAACAAGGGAAACAGGTAGAGGTATGTGCAACTCAATTTAGGATTGCTATACTAATGGGATTAATTTAAACGAGAAATATTTTGAAAAGATAATAAAAGTTTTAATAAACCTAGCTAGTGAATAGTTACACTCTTCTTAATGAGTGGTTATACTTAATATGAAAGTTTTAATGGGATATTCAAAATAAATTTCATCTCCCTAAAAAAACATAAGCTAACTTTAGGATTGGAAGAGATGTTTAAAGATTACTACTCTTGTTCAGTGTCAAGCGATCAACAAATGCTACTGGCAGCAAGGGCATACGAACCGCAGCGATATTATTACATTAAGCAATTAATTGGTAGCTTGGATGAAAACCTGAATGTCTCGGCTTTAATCCAAAGTTGGCATCGAGTTTTAGAGCAGTATCCTGTGTTGAGAAGCCGCTTTCATGAGGACTCTTCAAATCAACTCGTGCAGTCGGCTTCTCATCAGATGAAACTGCCAGTGGAACAGCAAGACTGGTGTCAACTTTCTACCTCAGAACAAGAAAACAGACTACAAGATTATCTTCAACGCGATCGCAAAAGGGGTTTCGACTTCAACGAAGCACTACTGATGCGCTTGGCAGTGTTCCAATTGGCTGAATCTGACTATAAGCTTGTTTGGACTTTCCACCCCATGCTGCTGGACGATCAAGGACTGTTAATTGTCCTGAAGGAAGTTTTCTCAGTTTACGAGGCAATCTGCCAAAATCAGGAGTATCAATTACCAGAATCTTGTCCCTATCAAGACAACGTAACTCAGTTACATCAGTACTTGCCAACCCAAGCCGAAGCATACTGGCGGCAGTTATTACGCGGTTTCACCACACCTACCCCGTTACCAGGGTTCCACAGCCAGTTGTCAGTGGCAACAGATTCAAAAACGTGGACAAAATCCTATGGAGTGCAAGAAGTCCGATTATCCATCGAGGCAACCTCAGCATTACAATCCCTGGCTAAGGAACATGAACTAACTCTCCATACAATAGTTCAGGGAGTTTGGGCTTTACTGCTAAGCCGTTATAGCGGACAAGAAGATGTGGTCTTCGGTACAGTTAGAGACTATCGACCATCGGCGCTTGACGGTATGGAGTCAATAGTTGGACGTTTCACCAACATACTACCGATGCGGGTGCAGGTGGAACATGAGATGTCACTGCTACCTTGGTTGAAAAAATTACAGTCGCAGTGGATTGCTTTAGGAAACTACGAGCAGACTCCGTTGGTACAGATTCAAAAGTGGGGCGAGGTACCCGAGGAAACGTCCCTATTTGAAAGCATTTTAGAGTTTGAAAATTACCCGCTCAATTGTGTCTTACAGGATGCTTGCTGGGAGAACCGAGAGTTTGAGCTGATTAAACAGATAAATTCCCCCCTTACCGTCTCTGGTTTTGCATACCCAGAGTTGTTACTGAAAATTGATTACGACGCTCAGCACTTTGAGCAAGCAACGATTGTTTCGATTCTAGAGCAATTCCAGCATTTGCTGGAGCAGGTTGTGGAACACCCAGAGGAAAGAATCGCCAATATCTCTCTAGTAACTCCTAAAGCTAAATTACTCTTGCCAAATCCAGCCCAGATACTTTGTCCTGTTCAAGCTCAGCCACAGTACGAACTGGTAACAACCCTTTTTACTGATTGGGTAAATCGTACACCGGAACATCTAGCACTTTGCCAAGGCGATCGCAGCTTGACTTACGCACAGTTGGCTCAAAGCGCCCGTGATCTGGCACAGATTTTGCTCACTGATGGGGTTGACCGGGGAGACACAGTGGCGGTTTTTGGTTCCCGCAGCTTTGGGCTAATTGCCAGTATGCTCGGTGTCTTCTTAAGTGGGGGAGTTTTACTAACTATTGATTGGAACCTACCCTTGCAACGGCAGCAGCTTATGCTCCGGGCAGCCAAAGCTAAGAGTCTCTTATACATTGGGGAGTACAGACCAGAAGATGAGTGGCTCAGTGAGTCCCTCACAATCATCCAGGTAGACTCAGACACAGGCAGAGCCATCAATACGCCAGAGGTAGCAAAAAAACCAGAAGCACTCAGCTTGCCAGAACTGTCTTTTGATGACGCCGCCTATATTTTCTTTACTTCGGGCACCACGGGTGTACCCAAGGGGGTGTTGGGGTGCCATAAAGGATTAAGTCACTTTCTCACCTGGCAACGGCAGACGTTTGCAGTAGGACAGCAAGACCGCAGTGCCCAATTAACAGGTCTCTCTTTTGATGTTGTGCTTAGGGATATTTTCCTGCCTTTGACGAGTGGAGCTACCCTTTTTTTACCAGCTTTAGAAGACTACCTCGAACCGACTCAAATTTTGCCTTGGTTGGAACGCGAACAAATTTCTCTGCTGCATACAGTGCCTTCTTTAGCACAAACTTGGTTACTCAAGGTGTCGCCAGGAATCTCTCTAGGCTCCTTACGATGGGTGTTCTTTGCTGGAGAACCCCTGCAAGAAACACTAATACGCCAATGGCGCGAGGCATTCCCTAATTCCGGCGAAATTGCCAATTTTTATGGTCCGACAGAGACAACTCTAGCGAAGTTCTGCTACCAAGTACCACGCGATTTACTCTCTGGGGTACAGCCAGTGGGTTGGCCACAGCCTGAAACTCAAGGACTTATTTTAGGCAAAAACAACCAATTGTGCGGCATCGGTGAAGCAGGCGAAATTGTGATACGTACACCTTTCCGCAGTCTAGGCTATATCAACGCATCTGAAGAAAATCAGCGGCGGTTTGTACCTAATCCCTTCCGAGATGACCCACAAGATTTGCTCTATCACACTGGCGATCGCGGACGCTACCGTTACGATGGCTCTCTTGAAATCCTCGGTCGTATCGATAACCAAGTCAAGATTCGAGGGGTACGCATTGAGCCAGGGGAAATTGAGACCGTATTAGATCAGCATTCAGGTGTCCGGACAACCGTAGTCATAGCTCGGGAGGACGTACCAGGTGACAAACGCTTGGTGGCTTATGTTGTTCCCAATCAAGCTCAAATCCCTACAATAACGGAACTACGCAGCTTTCTTAAGGAGAGGTTACCAATTTATATGGTGCCCTCAGCGTTTGTGATGCTAGAGGCTCTGCCCTTGACTCCTAATGGTAAAATAGACCGCCGCACTTTACCAATACCGGAGACATCCCGCAAGGAACTCGATGGTAGTTTTGTCGCACCTCGCACCCCCACTGAAGAAATTCTTGCCACGATCTGGGGCGATATCTTAAACGTTGAAGTCGGCATTCACAATAACTTCTTTGAGTTAGGCGGGCATTCATTACTCGCCATCCAACTCATTTCGCGGCTGCGCGATACCTTTTCTGTAGAGTTACCTGTTCAATTTCTATTTGACTCTGCTACTGTAGCGACTTTAGCTGAGCGTATCGATGCGTCTCGCCACCAGAGCCAAGCGGTACCTCCAATACAGCCCATTGACCGAGACGGGACACTCTCCCTATCCTCTGGTCAAGCTAGACTGTGGTTTCTCGACCAACTGGACGGTCAAAGTCCTACCTACAACCTGCCGATCGCGTTGCACCTAAGTGGTTTACTCCAGGTAGAGGTTTTGGAGAAAGCGATCGCAGAAATTATTCGGCGTCACGAAGTCCTGCGTACCACGTTCTTAGCTGTCAATTCATCTCCCGTCCAGACAATTGCTGCGAACTTGACCGTACCCCTATCTATCGTGGACTTGCAAGCGTTTCCTGAAGCAGATCGGTTTGCTGAGGCGCAACGGTTGACGACCGAGGAGGTTCAACAGCCGTTCGATCTGACGCAGGGAGCTTTAGTGCGAGTTACTCTGCTGCGACTGGGAGAGGAGGAGCATGTATTGGTCGTGACGATGCACCACATCGTCAGTGATGGCTGGTCAATGGGAATAGTCATCCGCGAGTTGGCTGCCCTTTACAACGCCTTTTCCAAAGGAGTACCTTCTCCCTTACCGGAACTCCCCATTCAGTATGCTGACTTCGCCCATTGGCAGCGTCAGTGGCTCAAGGGTGAGGTTCTGGAAACTCAAGTCAACTACTGGAAGCAACAATTGGCAGGAGCACCAGCACTGTTGGAATTGCCCACCGATCGCCCTCGTCCCGCCATTCAAAGCTTCCAGGGTCGTGCTGAATTCTTCCAACTTAATGCCGAGCTGACGCAAAGGCTGAAAATTTTAAGTCAACAGTCAGGGGGCACATTGTACATGACCCTCCTAGCTGCCTTCGCGACGTTACTCTCCCGCTACAGCAATCAGGAGAATATTCTCGTCGGTTCCCCCATTGCCAACCGGAACCGAAGTGAAACTGATTCATTGATTGGTTTTTTTGTCAATACTCTGGTGCTAAGTACAGACCTCCAGGGGAACCCGACGTTTTCTGAGTTACTGCGTCGGGTACGACAGGTTGCCTTGGATGCTTATGCTCACCAGGATGTACCCTTTGAGCAACTGGTGGAGGTCTTGAACCCAGAGCGAAATCTAAGCTATCATCCGCTGTTTCAAGTGATGTTTGTTTTGGATAATGCTTTGACGAAGCTAGAAGTACCTGGTCTGAGCCTAACTCACTGGGATGTCGAAACCAAAACGGCAAAGTTCGATCTGAACCTGTTAATGGAGGAGACTGAGCAAGGACTGAAGGGACGATGGGAATACAAAACAGACTTGTTTGATGCGGCTACAATCACCAGGATGACAGGGCATTTTCAGACTTTACTGGAAGCGATCGCCACTAATCCAGAACAGCATATCTTAGAACTCCCCCTGCTAAGTGAAGCGGAACGGCATCAGTTGCTGGTGGAGTGGAACGATACACAAGCAGATTACCCTAAGGACACTTTTCTCCATCAGTTATTTGAAGCCCAAGTCGAACAAACCCCCGATGCGGTGGCGGTCAAGTATAAAGACCAGCCGTGGACCTACCGGGAGTTGAACGCCAGAGCAAACCAAATCGCGCATCACTTACAAGCCTTAGGAGTAGGACCAGAGGTGCTGGTCGGCATTTTTGTAGAACGCTCCTTAGAGATGATAGCGGGACTATTGGGCATCCTTAAGGCGGGTGGAGCTTACGTACCCTTAGACCCAAACTATCCCAAAGAGCGCTTAGCCGACCTATTGTCGGATTCACAAGCGCCAGTGCTATTGACTCAGGAGAAATTGGTAACCAAGCTTCCCGAATATGAGGCGCATGTGGTCTGCTTGGATAAAGACTGGGAAGTCATCTCTCAACAAAGTCAAGAAAATCCGGTCAGTGATGTTCGTCCCAACAACTTGGCTTACATCATCTATACATCTGGGTCTACTGGTAAGCCGAAGGGCGTTGCGATCGAGCATTGTGGTGCCGTCAACACCATTATCGACATCAACGAGCGCTTTCAGGTCGGTACCAAGGATCGGCTTTTGGCAGTATGCTCTCTCAACTTCGATCTATCGGTTTACGATGTGTTTGGACTTTTGGCAGTTGGAGGGACAATTATTGTCCCCGAAGCCTCACTTGGACCGAATCCTGCCCATTGGCTGGAACTGATGGTGAAAGAGCAAGTCACGTTCTGGAATTCGGCACCACCTGTGATGCAGCTGTTCGTGAGCTATGTTGCTAACCAATCTAATGTTTCACTGCCTTCTCTGCGTTTAGTACTCCTCTCCGGCGACTGGATTCCGGTAACCTTGCCCAATCAACTCAAAGCTCTCTCTGAAAAAGTCCAGGTCATCAGTCTAGGCGGTGCTACTGAAGCTTCCATCTGGTCTATCTACTACCCGATTGAAACGGTTGATGCTACCTGGAAAAGCATTCCCTACGGCAAGCCTTTAGCGAACCAACAATTTTACATCCTGGATTCCCAATTACAGCCTGTTCCCATCGGGGTAACTGGAGAGTTACATATTGGCGGTGATGGTCTTGCTCGGTGCTACTTCAATCGTCCGGAGTTGACCCAAGAACGATTCATTCCCAATCCATTGAGCGATACGTCGGGCACTCGCCTCTACAAAACAGGAGACTTGGGGCGCTACTTACCGGATGGCAACATTGAGTTTCTCGGTCGCCTTGACCATCAGGTGAAGATTCGTGGCTTCCGTATTGAACTTGGAGAAATTGAAACTGTCCTGACTCAACATCCACAGGTTCGAGAAACTCTAATCGTTGCCAGAGAAGACCGTCCCGGTAACAAGTACCTAGTGGCTTATGTAATTCCTCAAAAAGGTCAAGCACCTACCATTAATGAACTGCGAAGCTTCCTCAAACAGACTCTGCCCGACTACATGGTGCCTTCTGCCTTTGTAATGCTAGACCTTCTGCCCCTAACCCCTAATGGGAAGATTGATCGCAAGGCTCTGCCCATACCAGACCAAACTAGTCAAGAGTTGGAAAAAACCTTTGTCGCTCCCCGCAATGAGTTAGAACGCCAGCTTACAAAAGTATGGGAAAAAGTTCTGGGTATCCAGCCTATAGGTGTGAGGGACAATTTCTTTGAATTAGGAGGGCACTCTCTACTAGCGGCAACCTTATGGAATGAAATCGAGAAGGTCGCTGGCAAAAGTCTCCCGATTGCTACTCTGTTCCAATCACCTACGATCGAGCAATTGGCTAATATGTTCCGTGAGGGAGGAGGGGCACCCTCTTGTTCCTCTCTGATGGTGATTCAGCCAGGGGGTTCTAAACCACCTCTATTCTGCATCCACGTACTTGGCAGGGGTCTAGAATTTTACCGTCCTATGGCACGTTATATGGACCCAGAGCAACCGATGTATGGATTAACGACTGAGATTGCGACTCTGGATAAAAAACAGGTGCCTCCCAATCGGGTTGAAGACCTAGCTGCTTTCTACATCAAGGAAATGCGTATCCTTCAGCCGGAAGGTCCATATCATCTAATCGGCGTATCGTTTGGAGGCGAGGTGGCTTTCGAGTTGGCTCAGCAACTGCTTGCACAAGGTCAGAAGGTAGCTCTGCTGGTGTTGTTAGATACCAGGACAAAGAATGCCGTCAAATACTCGCCAAGTAGCGATCGCCTCTCTGTTTACTTGCGTAACCTTTCACAACGCGGACCTGCTTATATTCTGGAAAAGCTGCACGAGAAGATGAAGGGATCGCAGGGAAACCTTGAGAGATACTGCCAGGAGCTACAGTGCAAGTTCTATCAGAGTATCAGACATCCTTTGCCTCCGCCTCTTTTAGAATTCACCTATCGAAAGCTAAATACTCAGGCATCACAAGCTTACGTCCCGCAAGTTTATCCCGGTCGAGTCACCCTGTTTCGGGCTAGCAAACATGAATTTGAAGACCGTATTAACTATTCCCTTGACCCTGAATTCGGTTGGGGCGATTTGGTGACTGGCGGGTTAGAAATCCATCAGGTTTCTGGCGATCACCTTAGCATGTTAAAAGAGCCCCACGTCCAGGGCTTGGCTGAAAAATTGAGGGATTGCCTCAGTAAGGCCTTGGCAATGTCAACCTGCTCCTCCGAAACCCGTGTGTAAGAGCGAAGGATGATGAAGGTCTTCCTGAAATGAGCGAGGCGGTCATCTATAGCGAAGTATAAGGTGTGGGATGAGCGCCAGCATTCTAGAATAGAGGATTAGTCTTTGAAAGCGCCCATCAGCCCATGCCTCCTGAACGGCTCAGGAGTCACAACTGCGTGAACTCTTTTCAATTGCTTGCTAACTCTGGATTGTCGGCGTCTACCTTATCTTAAATCGATTATGACTGATTCGATTCGCTTCCTCATGTGTGCTCCTGACCACTACGACGTGGATTATGTGATTAATCCCTGGATGGAGGGGAATATTCACAAGTCCTCACGCGATCGCGCCGTTGAACAGTGGCAAAAGCTTCATTACATCCTCAAAGACCGCACACTCGTTGATTTAGTTGAACCTCAACCCGGTTGGCCGGATATGGTATTTACGGCCAATGCTGGGTTGGTCTTAGGTAAAACTGTCGTACTGAGCCGCTTCTTCCACAAAGAACGCCAGGGTGAAGAGCCTTACTTCAAGCAGTGGTTTGAGTCACAAGGCTACACCGTGCATGAGCTGCCCAAAGACCTACCCTTTGAAGGTGCAGGTGATGCTCTGCTCGATCGCGAAGGACGCTGGCTGTGGGCAGGCTATGGCTTCCGCTCAGAACTCGACTCCCATCCTTACCTAGCAAAATGGCTGGACATTGAAGTGGTATCGCTACGCCTGATGGATGAGCGGTTCTATCACCTGGATACCTGCTTCTGTCCCCTTGCAGGTGGCTATTTACTTTACTATCCACCCGCTTTTGATGCCTACTCCAACCGCTTAATTGAGATGCGGGTGCCACCAGAGAAGCGGATTGCGATTGAAGAAGCGGATGCGGCAAACTTTGCCTGCAATGCGGTCAATATTGACCAAGTTGTGGTGATGAATAAAGCCAGCGATAGCCTCAAAAAACGTATGGCGGCAGTTGGCTTTGAAGTGGTTGAGACACCACTAACGGAATTCTTGAAGGCGGGTGGTGCGGCTAAGTGCCTGACACTACGAGTCACTGAGCCAGTACGCACCGAAGTCCATGCCAATGTATCAGTAGAAAGTCGCATCGTGCGGATGGATGGACATCTACTCGACTCTGGGATCATTAGCCGTGCTCTAGACACAATTGTCGAAGGTGGGGGTAGCTTCCAGATTCTCAATTTCAACCTGGGAGAACAGCGGCAAAGTACCTCAAGCGCTGAGGTAAAGGTGTCAGCCCCTTCCCACGAGGTCATGGAAGAGATGATGACCCAGCTCATCGATCTGGGTGCTGTCGCTCCTCCGCAAGAAGTCTGTGATATCAATCTGGAGCCTGTAGAGCAAAACGGTGTGGCTCCGGATGACTTTTATGTCACGACGATCTACCCAACTGAGGTACGAATTCAGGGCGAGTGGGTGAAAGTGCTTCAGCAGCGTATGGATGGTGCGATCGCAGTTATCTTTACTCCCGAAGGCTCGATTGCTCGCTGCAAGCTGCTGCGGGATTTGGAAGTTGGGGAACAGGTTGTTGTTGGTGTTGATGGTATCCGCACGGTGCGGAAGACTGAATCGAGAGAGCAACGCAATACCCAAGAATTTAGCTTCATGGGTGCTGGTGTCTCTAGTGAGCGTCGGGTGGAATTGGTTGTCGAGCAAATTGCTTGGGAACTGCGCCAGCTTCGTGACCGAGGCGGTAAAGTTGTCGTAACAGCAGGCCCTGTGGTGATTCACACAGGCGGGAGTCAGCATTTAGCGCGTCTGATTCGGGAAGGCTATGTGCAGGCGCTTCTGGGAGGAAATGCGATCGCGGTTCACGACATTGAGCAATCCTTAATGGGAACCTCTCTTGGTGTGGATATGAAACGCGGTGTCCCGGTTCGGGGTGGACATCGACACCACTTAAAGGTAATTAACCTGATTCGTCGCTATGGCAATATTGCTGCTGCCGTAGAGCAGGGTGTCCTTACCAAGGGTGTCATGTATGAGTGCGTCCATAACAACGTGCCATTTTCTCTCGCTGGTTCAATCCGCGATGATGGTCCCCTGCCAGATACTCAGATGGATTTGATCAAAGCGCAAACTGAGTATGCCAATCTGCTGGAAGGGACAGACATGATTTTGATGTTGTCCTCAATGCTCCATTCCATTGGGGTTGGGAATATGACCCCAGCAGGGGTGAAGATGGTTTGTGTGGATATCAACCCAGCCGTAGTGACAAAATTGAGCGATCGCGGTTCAGTCGAATCCACTGGCGTTGTTACGGATGTTGGTTTGTTCCTCAGCCTCTTAGTGCAACAGTTGGATAAGTTGACTAGTCCTTACCTCAAGGCTGTCTAGTCTCAATAAACTCACAAAGAACAAATTGTTTTTAGGCAAAGGGGAAAGGTAAAAATTAAGAACCTTCCCCTTTCTTTTTAACCTTTTCCCCATCGGTTCCTCTAGTCCAACAGGCGATCGCTTACGCACTTTGGGCTAACTTGCTGCTACCAAGTTCTTCACACTGACTAGCCGTTTCCTCCTGGCTAGATACCAAAACCCAGCCAGCTTGTCTTAATTTCTGATAGGTTGCCCAACCCTTAGAACCTCTTGGTATTTGATAGTCTGGGGCAGCATACTGAGGAAATGCTGTGTAGGGACGCCAAGCTTCATGAGGGGAAGTCCGCAAATGCAAAATTTTTTGTTCATTGCCTCCAAAACTTGCTAACCAGCACATTTGTCGTGGCATGGGAAACTCCTTTATTCAGTTCAGGTTTATTGGTTCCGGTTGCTTAACAAAGGGTTGGAAACCGAGATTTTGTATCTTTTAGTACTTCTAACCCTTCAATAGTCACGCTTGATTTTTTCTGTACTTCAAGGCTTTATCTATTAGTTCCGGATAGTTTTACCAGTTAATTGGCTGGAAACTCTGAAAGTAGCTTTCTTTTATATTGGCAAAGTCTTGCGAGCAATTACAGTACCCTTAAGAGGGATTCTTGTCTTGTTCTCCTTGAATCTGGCAAACAATCTATTATTAAAATCAATTAATTTTCGTATTATTAGCTACTATTTAATTCTTAAGAAAATCGTTAAGGAAAGTTACCTGCTGGAAATTACAAAAAGCCTACTAGCCTTATTTAATAAAGTATTTAGCTATCTCAAAGCTCTCATAAAAGCATTGAGTCCGATGATTGGTTTATAAAGTTTAGTGAATTACTATAGCAATCCTATTTGATTTACGAACACCCGACCCTTACAGAAAGGTGATTACGAGAGGTTTTCGTTTGAATCTCATTTAGGATTGCTATATGTTTATACAGGCACAATTGATTGCGCCCGTACACTATGAGAAAGCTCTGTGCAAAGGACAACTTGGTGAAGGTGAAGAGGACTGGCGACTGAGGTCTGGGCGCAACTTAGTAAAAGCCTACTGTGAACTCTGCTGGTTGACTCGCTCAATTTGAGCCGAAAAGTAACTTTCCTGATACTGCAACGACTTAGCTAATTCCAACCCTTGTTGAAACGCACTTAGGGCTTGAGCGTAGTTTTTCTGCTCTAGATGAATCTGACCCATTTGGTCATAAGCATTCATCAAGCCATAGTAGTTATAGGACTGCTGCTCTACTTTGAGGAGAACATCATAAACCTGTAATGCAAAGTCCGGTTGGCTATGAGAACGATAAAGGTTTCCTAGCTTTAGCAGAGCATCACTGGCGTAGGCAAACTGCTGTGAGGAGAAAGCGAGAGTATAGGCTTCCTGGTAGTTTTGACTCGCTTCTTCAGGTTGATTCAGCGCTTCATAGTCAGCCGCGATCGCAATTTTCAGGGCTGGGATTTGGGTAAAGTCTTGTTCATTTAGGTACTTTTCTACCAGTTGTTGCTTCGTTCGCAGAGCATTTTCCGGTTGCTTGGATTTGTCGTAGAGGTTGATTAGCTCTTTGAGGTAAACGAGTTGGTTAACGCGATCGCCTTTTGCCTGCGCCGTCGCCAGCAATTCCTCATAAGCAGCCGCTGCCTTCGGGTAGTCAAACCAAGCCAAGTGCAATTGTGCAATCGTCTTTAGCGTTGTCTCAACTGCCGCCGGATCGTTCCTCTGACGCTCGGTTGCCAGAATTTGCTCGTACACCTTCAGCGCTTGTCCCGGCACTCGTATCTGCTCATAAGCTCTACCCAACGCCCTCAAAAGTGGCTCATCTAAAGTTTTCTTCGTCTCTGCCTCTTTCTGAATCGTTTCCAGGCGTGCCGTAACTAGCTGCACCTCTGGTTTGGAATTTTGACTCCAGGCAATTTCCCCAACTCTACCTAAAGCTTGCACCTCTTCGAGGGACCCGCCTAGCACTCGCCGCAAACGAATTTCCCGGTACCAGATTTTATAGGCTTCTATTGGATTCCCTGCGCTAAGTTGCGCCGCTGCCTGTTCGTTCAGTTGATCCAACGCCTCCCTGAGGTTTGCCTGTTCCAAGGGGGTTAAGACCCGTTCTAGAGGCGGATTGGGCAGCAGAGGGTCAGGAGTGGTAATTTCCAGAGGGTTGGGAGGCTCAGCCTCATTGGGTTTGGCGACAGCAACAGCACTGAAACACAGCAGGAACGTTGCTGTCCAGAATGCTGTCTTGCCCCATTTCAGAAGTTTAGGTTGTAAAAGATTAAATATCACCTTAGTCATAGTACTCACAGTCGAATTGACGCTTAAATTAAACCCAGAGTTTCTGCTCACCTCTGTACGGAAATACTTTAAATTACGACGGTACCCACTCCTCAATCTGCTTTCTAACAACTCCTTATGAATCAGTTGGTAAACCCTAACAACTCCAGGGTACGCACCTCTGGCAGGTTGTTTTCCCTACTATTGGTTTTGGTAACGATACTCCTAAGTTTTCTAACAACGGCTTGTGAACCCTCTGAAGCGATTACGGCAGAACAGCGAACATTTCTTAATCTTTCCCTCGAGTTCTTAGGGGAGTACCAGCTACCCAAGATGAAGTTTAAGGATACACCTGTTGGCGGGTTGTCGGCATTGACCTATGACCGCCAACGAGATCGCTTTTATGCCCTCTCTGATGACCGTTCTCAATTTGCCCCAGCCCGGTTTTACACTCTGAAGCTCACTCTCGATCCCCTCTTAACTGAGAAGATGAGCTTAGAAAAAGTAGAAGTTGAAGACGTTACCTTCCTTACTGATAAGAACGGCGAACCGTTTGCTAAGGGCAGTCTTGACCCTGAAGGTATTGCTATTTCTCCCAAAGGCACCGTCTTCATCTCCAGTGAAGGCGTTCCCAGCCAGGGAATTGCTCCGTTCATCGAAGAATTTGATTTAAAAACAGGACAGCAAAAACAAGGTTTACGAATTCCAGAACGCTATCTCCCCAGTGACCCGACAAAGGAAGACCAACCTCCTCGTGGGATTCGGGAAAATTTAGGATTCGAGTCCCTAACCCTTGAACTAGGAAGCTTAGCCGCTGCTGGTGGTGACCCCTACCGCCTGTTTACGGCAACTGAGTCTGCCCTCTTCCAAGACAGCTTGCCAGCCACTTCGATCGAGCAAACTCGAATTCGTTTGATGCACTATCTAATTGGAGGTGTTGCGCCACCGACACTGGTTACTGAACATGTTTACCTACTTGACCCTCTACCGGATGGTGCTGCAGGCAACGGCTTGACTGATTTAGCCACCGTGGATACTGGCGGTCACTTCCTCAGCCTTGAACGCAGCTATGGTTTGTTGTCGGGTGCAGGGGCAAAAATTTTTCAGCTAGCAGTAGGTGCGGCAACCGATACCTCCGGTATCCCGACACTCAAGGGTGACTTATCCAGAATTAATATTGTCCAGAAAAAGTTGCTGTTGGACTTGAGTAAGTTGGGCATTTACTTGGATAACTTGGAGGGAATGGCTCTTGGTCCTCGTCTGCCTGATGGCACACAGAGTTTAGTTTTAGTGAGTGATGACAACTTTAACGATATCCAGATCACCCAGTTTCTGTTATTCCGACTCAATCGCGTGCGCTAAGGGTTTGATTTCAACGAGGAGAGGAAGCGGCAAGAAAATCATCTGGAAAAGGTTCTCGTGCTTCAATCCAAGCGGTGGGGATTCCTCGTTGGCGTGCGGATAGTGCGACGATACCACAGGCGATCGCACAAGTTGTGTCCATGTCACCTAAACCACTCACTGTTGCCCAAAAAGTCTCCTCATAGTCTTCCAGATGGTGTGCGGCACACCATAGTACAAAAGGTACGGTATCTTGAGCGGAAATCTTGTATCCGGCACCAAGTTGTCTCGCTACCTTCATCGCAGGCACGGTGCTGGGGATTTCTACAACTTGCTGAATACCACTACGAGTTTCACTTTCAGGCACATTCTCGACGACCTGTTGGAGAAATTGTACAGGCTGCATAGACTCACCTTCACCAACCCGAAACGCTAACGCCGCCGCAACAGCAACGGCAACTGCCCCAGCAATTCCTTCCGGATGGGTATGTGTTGGTTGCGCTGAGAGAATTGCATTTTCCCGAACTGCCTCCAAGTCGTCAGCAAAATAAGCGCCTAGCGGTGCCACCCTCATCGCCGCACCATTGCCATATGAACCCGTACCTCCAAACATCTGCGAAACTTCAGTTCGCCAGTTTGCTCCTGATTGAAGACTAGTCAATAGCCGATACGCCCCTGCACCGTAGCCCCGCCAAGAGGTAAAGCGTCGGGCAAACCCTTGTGCCAGTTCATCCGGATCGATTCGCCCGTAGCGCCAAAGCGTCTCCACAATAGAGAGTGCCATCTCTGTATCGTCTGTATAGCGCCACACTCCTCGGGGAACCTCACGCCGTTCAATTCGGTCAAAAAGCTTTGAACCAGCCGCAAAAAAAGTTTCTCCAAGTGCGTCTCCGACTGAAAGCCCAGTCAAAGACAACTGCATCCGTTCCAGAGAATTCATAGTTTAAATACGTCCTCATTCTCCCTTCAGTTGGGATCAGCTTGAGTTTTACAATTGATGGATATCTGAGACAATTTTTAATTAGTTAATGACTCATTCTACTGATATCGCCACCTTAGCCCGCTGGATGGCGGCTGACTTTAGCAACCAAGAGCAAGCATTTGAGAATCCACCGATATTTGCTCATATCCGTGTCTGTATGCGCCCTCTGCCTCAGTCATTCCTCGATGGCACGAGTTTTTTTGTTGAACAAGCCTATGACTATATGCTGAATGACCCCTATAGGCTACGGGTGTTGAAGTTAATTAACGCGGGTTCACATATTGAGATTGAAAACTATACAGTCAAGGATGAAAAACCCTTCTATGGTGCTTCCCGTAACCTCGAACGGCTGCAAGCCTTGAAAGTTGACCAACTGGAGAAACTTCCTGGATGTAATATGGTTGTGGAATGGACAGGGCATAGCTTCAAAGGTTATGTAGAACCCGGTAAAGCTTGTATTGTCGTTCGTAAAGGTCAGACAACCTACCTCGACAGTAGCTTTGAGATTGACCAAGACAAATTTATCAGTCTTGACCGAGGACGTGACCCAGAAACGGACGAGCATATCTGGGGTTCAGTAGGTGGCCCATTTCACTTTGTCCGTTGGGCAAGTTTTGCGGATGAAGTGAAGGTTTAACGAATTAGCTGCCTATCAGCATCCCAAAAACAATACAACCGGTCGCAATACACAAGACCAGTGGCAGCTTTTTGAGGTTGGCAGCGATCACAACGACACTGGCGACTAGTGCCGCCAATGTCTCCTGTGATGTTCCACTTAAGCTGTTAATGCTGCTAATGGTCATCACTAAAATCACAGCAAATGGGACATGATTTAGCCAACGTGCTTGGAGTGATTCTAGGGAAACCCAAACCCCAACACTCCGCATTAAGTAATTGCCTAATCCTGTCAGCACGACAATTAACCAAATGTTCATGATGCCTCCTCATTCATCCCTGGTAAAAGCGAGGCAAGCAGGGACACACCGATAATCGATAGGAGAATGCCAACTGAGCCTAATTGCTGAGTTACCAGCACTAAAGCAGTCCCTACTCCTAGCACAACTAATGTGTCTCCACTCCAGCGACGACTCATCCCGTCACTGAGCAAACATAAAAATAGACTGGGTAGGGCAAAATGCAGCCATCGTTCCGGTAACTGAGAACCCACCTGACAGCCTAACCAAGTGCCAATAACCCAAGATGCCCAGCAAAATAGATGGATGCCAGCGTAGTAGGAAAATGATGCATTCGATTGGCTTTGTCCATGCGGTTCGTCCGACAAGTCCAAGGCAAATGCCTCATCTGTGAGTCCATGGAACAATACCAACTGCTGTACCCGACTGAATTTGCCAAAAATCCCCTTGGTAGCCAAACTCATCGGGATATGCCGCAACCCCATCAGCAACATGGTTAGCACAATACTCAGCCAAGAGAGATTTTGCCTAACTCCTTCAATCGCTGCAAATTGAGCCGCACCGGAATATACCCACAGTGACATACTCACTGCCGCTCCATCAGAAAGTCCTGACTGAACCGATACTGCCCCAAAACTCATAGCGATTGGCAAATAGCCAACAGCAACCCCCAAGCCACGACTGATGCCCCTTTTAAACTCTCTCATTAGTGGTACTGAAAACTCTCTTTCGTTCTCAGTTTAGGGAGGAGTCACCCAGTCAGTCTTGAACATTATTGCCTTTTATCCAGGTGTTGGACTCAAGCTAAAGTGCTGCCTCTTATGGAATAAGTTGCTTAATGGTGTCTACTAATTCTTGAGGGCGGCAAAGCTTGGAAATATAAGCATCGGCACCTTGCTTGCTGCCCCAATAAAAATCACATTCTTCTGTTTTGTTGGAATACATCAGCACAGCAGGCTTGTAAGTTGTTGCCTCAGCTTTGAGCTGACGGCAGACTTCATAACCATTCATCCTGGGCATAACGATGTCTAGGACAACAAGTACTGGGTTGTGAGTCTGAACTAGTTCTAGTGCTTCGATGCCATCACCAGCAAAAATCACATTTAGCCCCATTTTCTGAAGGATCTTAGAGATTATTAGCCGTTGTGTATGATCATCTTCGACGACTAGAGCTGTACCCATAAATATCTCCTGTTACACTCACCTCTTAAATATTTCCCACGAGAGAGGGATTTTCAGTAAAAGGTATGTGAAGAAATACATGAAGAAGTATGAAGATTATGCGATCGCATTCTAAAACCACCTCTCCATGGAGAAACTTAAACCAAGCATAAGCATTGCCTAACCTTGAGCAAAGAAAATCTTATGTAGTGGCTAGACATCATCAAACATCTCAAACACCAATGAACCTCACTGCTTTTAGCGCTGAGGTTTCTTTTTATACAGGGAAGGTTAAGACGCGATCGCTTTTTATCTAAGTTGTTGCTGCAAGTGCGATCGCTTCTGCAAAAATACTGCTGAGAGTGAGGGCGAGTTTTCCCACGACACAAGCCAACTAATCACCTGATACCGCTTCTCGAATCAAAGTTTGAAATCGCTCATCTTCTCGAATCTTGTCAAAATCTGAATCAGTGTGTACCATGTCTCGATACTTATCAGGATTTAGATTAATTGCCTGTTGCAAGTTCTCAATTGCCTGCTCAATATTGCCTTGCAAAGCATAACAGCAAGCTTTGTTGTACCAGGCTTCGTGTAAGTCAGGTTTGATTTTTAAGGCTTGGTCATAACTCTCTATTGCTTCTTCGATTCGTCCTAAATTCCCCAGCGCATAGCCCCGGTTGTACCAGGCTTCGTGTAAGTCAGGTTTGATTTTTAAGGCTTGGTCATAACTCTCTATTGCTTCTTCGATTCGTCCTAAATTCCCCAGCGCATAGCCCCGGTTGTACCAGGCTTCGTGTAAGTCAGGTTTGATTTTTAAGGCTTGGTCATAACTCTCTATTGCTTCTTCGATTCGTCCTAAATTCCTCGGCGCAATGCCCCGGTTGTACCAGGATTCGTGTTTGTCAGGTTTGATTTTTAAGGCTTGGTCGTAAGCGGTGCTGGCGGCTTCGTATTCTTTTGCAGCAACCAGCAGATTTCCCAGTTCAAGCAGCAAACTAGCTTTAGCACTAGGGGGCTGATGGTTTTCTTCTAGTAGTTCTTGAATCTCTAAAACTTTTTGAATCCGTTCTTCGGGAGTTAGAGAACAGTATTTCTCATAATCTCCTTCTAGGAGGATACGAGAAGATTCTTGCTCTAAAAGTTCTGGTTTAGTTGGAAATTCAAAGACACTCGAACGCCAGTCGAAGAAGTCGGGAGCGCGGTGGATGAAATACTTTAGAGAAAATGACCGCAACAGAAAAACAAAGCAAATCTCAAAATCATCTCGAAACCGTTCTCGCTGTTGGTTTAAGTGATTTAAGATTCGGGGTACACCTTTCCAACTGTAGAAGTCTCGCTCATTAGTATCACCAAACTTAACTTGCTCGTATTCATAAAACGAATGTTCTAGCCCTTGGACAAACAGAATGTTGATTTGCTCTCGGTTCGGTAGGCGCTCAACAATCTCGTATAAATTCTCAATCGGCTTATCCAGTCGCAAGAATTCAATAGTTTTCTTAGGAAGATCATCCTTAACTCGCGCAATCAAATACTCCCCTTCCGCTGGGGTACACCGGACAAACAACAAGCGAAAGCCCTCTGTCCGCTCAAGCGTGCGAACAAAGGTTTGATATTCTTCTTCTGGGTCAGCAGGTAGATCTTCGTCCCATTCGCTTGAGTCTAATGTCATACCGCATCCCTTGAATCTCCTACCGCCGATTACTTAAGGATAGTGTCCGCTTGCTTCCTATTGTGACCTCTCCCTCAACCCATTGGTGTCAACTTAAGCCCTAGCGACTGGAAGTCGCGGCTATAAAAACGAAGTCCGCCGTCGCGGACTAACGAAAAATCAAGTTTTTTGAAACCTGCGTAGGCAGGTTTTGTTTGTGTAGATGCGGTTTCAACCGCCAAGCCTATCTTAAGTTGACACCAATGCCCTCAACCCCTCTCCTTGTAGGATACTGCTGGCGAATTGGGGGTTAGACCCCCAATTTGACAAAAGTGATTTTAGGAACACATCGCTTTGAGGTGATGCAAAGGCGTTGTTTCAACATTTGTAATAAAATTGGGTGTTTTGTCATCACATGCCTCTGTTAAATGCACGTTGTATCCTGTCCAATTCGTATCTCTTTTAGTTCCGTTACGTGCCTCAATATCATAGGGCGATTCCATACAAATTGAATTGGGCGGAAATCCAGTTCCCTCACGCTTTCGCCAAATCAACCTACTGTTGATAAATACATACTGTTGAATCCACACACGTCTCAATATTTCAAGGCTTGCTAGTTGGCGTAAATTTGATGTCTCCTTACCTCCACACCATAATTTTTCCATCAAATAGTGCCCATCTCTACCAATCAACAATGCCATTTGTTCGCGTTCTGTTTTCTTTTTTGGTAAGCGGTAATCATCAAATCGCGAACTGTAACGGTCAAACCAATCCTCGTTAATAATTCCTTTTAGCCATTCCGGCGCTTCTGTAGCTAGCTCGTTGAGTGCTGCCCGTAGAGTTTCTCCTACTAACTCTACACGATTCACTTGACGTATCGCTGCTACCACCTGCGTTGAGTCTGTGCGTTGCTTTCCACGAGCCTTAATTAGATTATGTTCCTTTAAGTGCGATATCATCAAATCCAGCAACTTGTTCGATAACTCATGCTTGCATAATCTTTCTCGGAATTCACTTAGTACACTTGCATCAAATCCTGCATCAGTTAACTTCAGACCAAGTGCGTATTTCCAATCTATTCGACCTCTGATGGCATCGGCGGCTTGTCGGTCTGTTAAACCCTCCGCAAATTGCATTACTGTTATTAGCGCTAGCTTGGCTGGTGAGATGGCTGATTGTCCACACCGGGCTGGAAATAACTCCTTAAAGTCGCTGTCTAGGTATAACGTTCCTAATTCTTCGTACATTTTCATGTACACATTCCCTTTTCGGAATGACGCACGCGCTACTCGTGCTGTTTCTTCTGGTACTTCCCAATAATTTTTTGGATGCAGTGTCATATCACCAGACAACGAACTATTCAACTTTTTGTATCTTCTTGCTCATTGCTCTTACCCCTAGAAGGGGGTCAGACCCCTGATTCGCCATCAGTATCCTACAAGGAGAGCATTGGTGACAAGTTAAGGCTTTCTGGCAGTTGTCAAGAGGATCTGAGAAAAGGC
>NZ_JCACKQ010000055.1:0-45193 GCF_059505465.1 Symplocastrum torsivum
GGTTTGATTCCAAGCGGTGTGATAAGAACCCCGATGCCGTAGTCGAGGAATTTCTTCAGCTGTTGAGGAATTCATCATGACAACCCCTAACCCCCAACCGCCATTAAAATACTCTCAATAACTCATTGACCGGCTCAAAGCTTTGTCGCAGTCACCTTTAGCCGCTGCCGTGGCTTGGCAAGGTTACCTCCTATTAGGGCGAGGGATGGTGTACATTAAGCCAGACCGTACACCATCGGAGAGGCTCATCCTCACTCACTACTGTTCTCTGGAGCAGTTTTGGAAAAGTATCCCTACAGCGGAACGAACACTCCACTTGAACTGTTCCTTCTACAACTTGCTCTCTAGCTACTGCCAGCTAACTGAATATGTTGTCTGCTACCCCAAAAATGCCAGTGCTGAATTAGAGGTGACTAGCTTCGACCATCTTGAACCTCCGGCTGAATACACAAGCCTGAAATCAAAGGGTTTTTTCCAATCAGGAGACGGTTTACTAATTACCTTCAACTATAATTAGCTAGCCTTTAGGATGAACTTGATTCAAATCTAAACTGAATGACTTGAGGCTATCGAAATCAATAAGTCCTTTCGCAATCTGTTCAATAAGTTCTGATTGACTCAAATCAAGAGCAGCACTTAACTTATCAAGTTTTTGAGCAGCCGTAGGAGTTAAAGAGAAAGTTTTTTTCTTCTTGACCTCTGAATACATTTCCGGACGACCCCGCAGACTTTTGTGTCCCGCTATGGCTTTTTTACGCTGGTGGGGCTTAGGAGATGGCTTGACTTTTGGGGTAGCAGGTGTGTCACATAACTTACATTTGTATCTCTGTTTGCCGTTTTTATCGTGTCCGTTCCTGATGATATTTCCTAGAGCAACTTGACCAAAGGCAGAACAAGTTTTTCTGGAGCATGAAATTTTCACAACTCACTGCCCATCTAACTTCCACGCTCATTCCAATCTGTCCAGGCGTTCAGTCAGTTTTGATATCGACTCTGAGACGCTATCGATATCGATTACTGTAGTGCTATCAATTCCAGCGCATTGGCATAGAATTCGGCAGTTAGGTCAGGGGCTGCCAGAAAGTCTTTCTCGCCCACAATCAGGCATCTGGGCCACGGTCGCTTTCACACGTGGATCGAATGCCGCCAAGTGCAATACATGACCGCCACTGTAGGAGAAGCCCCACAGACCAATGCGCTCGCGGTCATTCACTTTGGAGTTGAGTCCAGGCAAAAATCGAAATTAAAGGTATCCATCACGGAGCGATCGCAGAAGTTTTCGGTCTACTGATATTCTCTAGCGTCAGTTCGTTCAGGTGTTGACAAGACATGGAAGGCTCCTGTGAATGTGCAAGATATGTACTTGATCAAATGGAATACAGCCATTTGCGAAAGAGGTGGGTGAGGCGCGGCATAATCACATAGGTCAGCAGGGCAACCGTTAGACCTGTAACCAACAACGTTCTGAGCAATACCGGAAGCCCAGCTAGGAGTGGTACTAGCAAACGATTGAGAATAGATATCGTAAAAAACACTGCCAGCCATGTGACGACCGCCATTTTGTAGCGCGGAGGTGGAGCCTTCATGGGTTTGTTGGGAAGCGTAAACCAGGTTTCTAGACCTGTCAGGGTTTGAATGGTTTCAGGCTTTTCAATTAAGGGTTGCAGTCGCTCAATCCATTCTTGCCGAATATCTGATTCAATCCAGGTTTTGAGATTGTTGTAGCAATCGAACTTGAGAATGACCACGTATTCAGGATGAGCATGATCATGAGGTCGAATCGTGCTTACACCCAAATGACCCTTGAATTTTCGTGCATCTGCGGCGATACCATGAAACCATGCCTCATAACCTTGTTCACGTCCTGGTCTCACGATATGAGAAATCACGGCGGTGACTAGATAGTTTTCTTGACTGGTATTGCTTGCCAATGGTTCTTCCAACATAGAATTTAACAGTCCGGGAAATTGGATGGTTAAAACAGAAAACCAGGAAGCCGTAAGACTATAGCTATCCCCAACAATGCTGGCACTGTTTCCATTAAAGGGATCATTGGTAATGGCACTACTTGTACCAATATCAATTGAATTCAAAGAACGAGCATAGGTTAAGCCCAAACTTAAGGATTCTGTGGGTTTGAGTGTCAGTTGTGCTAAGGCAGAGTAAGAACCATCAAATAATCCAGATCCCGCAGTCGGGTTGCATTGGTGACAAGTTAAGGCTGTATGCCAGTTATCAAGGACTTTCTGCCAATGCTGGGTATGCCACTAGGTCAGGCATCTAGACTTCATAAGTAAATATGCTCGTTGGCGAAGGTTTTTCGAGCTAATCTACATTTAGTGTGAAGTTTTCACATGAGACACTAGATATAGGAGTTGACTAATTCAGGAAGTGCTTAACTTGTCACGAATGGATCGCTGGGGACAGCCAGTTAATTGCGATGGGTCGTAAACTTCGTATGTATAGCGAGTCTGTCCAGCCAAGTCGGTCGTGAATGAGCATTTAGGGTTTTGCAGAATGCCTTAAATAGAACACGCACAGCCCATGCCTCCCCAAAATCCGGCTAAACTCCCAACCTTGCTTAGTAACGCTGACGACAACTGGCTACTGGAATGCTGACTTGGAGAACAACAGCCTAAAGAGGAAGGTCGATAAGACGAAGCCGCAGGAATCGTTGTTTTGTTATGGTAGCCCCCATAATGGGCAACGGGAGACCAATCCGGGCTAACAGGTAAGGGAGGTGGGGCTAAGGTTTGGAATTCATCGGTTGCATATACGGGTTTGCCATTGACAAGGGTTAAGACCGATTCCAAGCTTTTGATGCGTTCCTCTGGAATCGAAAAGTAATCCTCGGAGAGAACCGCCAAGTCAGCTAACTGACCGGGTGCGATCGCGCCTTTATTTCCCTCCTCATTGGAAAACCAAGCCGCATTTGTCGTGTAAATCCTCAGCGCCTCCATGCGGTCAAACCGATTTGCCTCTGGATACAGCGACATACCACCAACTGTCTTACCACTAACCAGCCAGTAAAGACCCACCCAAGGGTTATAACTAGCAACTCGCGTTCCATCCGTTCCACCACTGACAGGGACTCCCATTGCCAGCATTTGTTTAATGGGAGGAGAGTTTGCTGTCGCCGTTTTCCCATAGCGATTGACAAAGTATTCCCCCTGATACGCCATGCGGTGCTGAATGGCAATTCCTCCACCCAATGCTTTCACCCGTTCGATGTTGCGTTGCGAGATAGTTTCGGCATGGTCTAAAATCCAGTGCATACCCTCGAAAGGTATCTCGCGATTGACAGTTTCAAAGACCTTGAGAAAACGGGTGATGGATTCGTCGTAAGTGGCATGGAGACGGAACGGCCAGCGATTTTGAGCCAGCAGCGTTACCACTTCCGTTAGGCTGGACTCCATCGTTTCTGGGAGATTCGGTCGCGCTTCCACAAAATCCTCATAGTCAGCAGCAGAATAGACGAGCATTTCCCCCGCACCATTCAAGCGATAAAAATCATCCCCTTGACCGGGAGTAGCAATCTTACTCCACTGCTCAAAGTCATCGAGTTCCTGACCGGGGCGCTGGGTGAATAAATTGTAAGCCACGCGAACCGTCATTAAACCTTGCTGGTGAAGTTGATTGATAATTTGATAATCATCCGGGTAGTTTTGTCCGCCTCCCCCTGCATCAATAACGCTGGTGATACCTAAGCGATTCATTTCGCGCATATAGTGGCGAGAGGAGTTGAGCTGGTCTTCTGGACTCAGCTTTGGTCCCTTAGCAAGGGCCGCATAAAGCAGGGTTGCATTAGGTTTGGCGATCAGGAGTCCGGTGGGATTGCCGTTGCGATCGCGTTGAATCTCTCCTCCCGTTGAATTGGGAGTATTTTTGGTGTAACCAAGGGCGCGTAGTGCTGCCCGATTGAGTAAGGCAGAGTTATAAAGATTGAGGATGAAAACGGGAACATCTTGAGACACCGCATTGATTTCCTCAAGAGTCGGCATTCGACGTTCGGCAAACTGAAACTCCGTCCATCCCCCCACAACTCGCACCCACTGAGGTGCTGGTGTCCTTCGTGCCTGTTCTCGCAACATTCGCAATGCATCCGCTAAAGACGGCACGCCATCCCACCTTAGCTCCATGTTGTAGTAAAGACCGCCACGAATCAGATGAGTATGGGTATCATTAATGCCCGGTACAACTGTCCGACCTTTGGCATCAATTATCTGGGTATTATCACCCTTGTATGCCATTATCTCTTTATCCGTGCCGACGGCTAGAAAGCGACCTTGACTAATCGCAACCGCTTCGGCAAAAGAACGTCGGTCATCTTGAGTTGCAATGCGAGCGTTCGTAAGGATTAATTCTGCCTTTGTATCTGCATTAAAAGCTGTGGTTGCAAACGTGCGGCGCTGTCCTAATAAATAGGACGAAATCCCTGCTCCTAGGGTTAGTTGGAGAAAATCTCTCCTTGTTGTTCTGCGTTTGTTACTCATGAGAACAATTCAAAATCTAAAATGCAAAATTGGTTAGGCTAGGAAATAGGCGCTGCAATTGGCAAAGTTCGCTGCATCTGAAAACTTCACACTAAACGTAGATTACTCCCTTCCCGGTCTAAGAATACCTATGTTGAGATAGCAAGGGGAGCAGGGGAGGCAGGGGGAGCAGGGGGAGAAGAGAATAGGTAATCTTCTGGCGGGAAGGGAGTAGCTCGAAAAACCTTCGCCAACGAGCATATTTACTTATGAAGTCTAGATGCCTGACCTAGTGGCATACCCAGCGTTGGCAGAAAGTCCTTGATAACTGGCATACAGCCTTAACTTGTCACCAATGGGCGTTCGCGATTGGCAGAGCCAGCATTTGATGTTGCTGCATAGCTCGTCATTAGGTTTTTGTAGTCAGGAATAAACTCTGCAAGGAGATTACCTAGCCCTTCAATATCGTTACGCCAATCACGGTGCAATTCACCCACAACGCTAAACCAATTGACCAATGGAGGAATTGCTGACCTGGACAGGTTTGCCGTCCGCTGGAGGGGTTGTTGCAAGGAGCTGAAGTTCCCATGCAAGGGCTACCGCACTAGCACCGCCATGCTCAAGAACAATATCTGATACATCCGCAGATGTTTCTGTGCGTGCCCAGTCACGTTGCCATTCAAAAAGTACAGCCATCCAGTTGATTGGAACTGCACCCGCCTGAACCATCCGGCGAACCGCCATGTCATGAGCTTCCGCAGTAACACTGCCCGAAGCATCGGTAACGATGAATACGTCATAACCTTCACCAAGCGCCTGAATTGCTGGCATTGCGAGACAGACCTCGGTCCAAAGCGCAGCAAGTATCAGTTGCTTGCGACCACTTTTCTTCACGATCTCTGTAACGTTTGGATCTTCCCAGGTATTGATGAAAGTGCGGTTGATCGGTTTTTGATCAGGAAAAACATCCTGTAGTCCCTTAATGATATAACCCCCTCTTTCTTCAATGACTGTGGTCAGGATTGTGGGTACGTTGAACAACTTTGCCGATTTAGCAAGACCAATCACATTGTTAATGATCATCGTAGGTTCATGGCTGTTCAGGTTGGTGAACTGAAAGGGCTGGTGGTCAATCAGTACCAGGATGCTATCTTCTGGACGAAGCAGTCCTTCTAGACCGATTTTTTGATTTTTAGACATTGAACTCTCCTATTTGAGCGATTGGTGAATGAGGAATTGCAGAATGAAATCAAAAGCTAAACATCTCTGCTTGTGCTTTTAAGTGAAACGTCTGTTTACCCTCAAGGGTTGATGACGTAAGCGATCGCGCCATGAACTGAGTCTGCAAGACAACGCCAAATTTCGCCACTTAAGAGCCGCGAGTTAAGCACAGAGTTAAGATTTTCGCGTCGCGTGCCCAAAGAGCATTCGCTTCACTGTGAAATTGCTCCTAATGCTTTCAACGTCGCTGCTTGAGCGTGCGTTAATCCAGTTGCACCTTGAATATTCATGCCTTCAAGCATAGAACCGTGCAATTTACTTGCTCGATCCATTTGCATGACTGTTTGCACAAATTCAATATAGGTGGTCGCCTTCAAGCTGTCGCCTATAGCAAGTTAAATTTTTTACAGTGCAAATTGATAGATTAGCCATGCCATCGCGGAGTAGAAGGCTAGCTCTAACTTAAGTTAGAATCCGAATTTGATCGAAAGTACATTCATACAACCGATCGACCATCAATGTCTGAATGCAAAATCTGGTAGCGATGTCCCACACCTTTGATGCGGACGAAACCTGTTTGCCCCCGGGATGAAGCGGCTGTCACTACGAGCCATTGCCGTGAACCGACGACAGACCCTGGCTGCCTCAACGCTTCAGCAATACGGCTCTCGATTCCGAGGCAGCCTGTGGGAGATCTTGAATCTGAAGCCCCAGTCCCCTGAGGGACAGCAACTTTTCAGGCACTACTTGACTATTGAGAAGCATCTGCTGCTGTTCCTCGACAATGAGACGGTGCCGCCGACTAATCATTTCAGTGAACAGGCACTGCGCTGGAGCGTGGTTTTTCGCAAGGAGCTTTATATTCTGGAGTTTGGCAAGCGATATACTTTGGGAAACGGATGACAGTCCTTCATCGGGGGAGCATTCAATGATTACCCTGCCTGGAATTACTATCCACAGCAAAATCTATGAGAGCTTAGCTTCCTTGGTGTATCGGGGTATCAGAGAGCAAGATGATTGTGCAGTGATTGCCAAAGTTCTCAAGCAGGATTATCCCTCTCCTCAGGAATTAACTCGCTATCGGCAGGAGTATGAAATTACTCGTTTTCTCAACATTGAAGGCGTAGTCAAGGCATACAGCCAGCAAGACTACCAGCGCACGCTGGTTATTCTTTTGGAAGACTTTAGTGGAGAGTCTTTAGAATGCTGGATGCGGCAACAATTAGACTTCTCTCCCATGCCGCTGTCGGTTTTTTTGAATATGGCGATCGCCATTACTGATACTCTAGGCAAAATCCATGCGGCTCATGTCATCCATAAAGACATTAATCCTAGCAACATTGTCTTGAATCCGAAGACTGGCGTTGTCAAAATCATTGATTTTGGCATTGCCACTCGCTTCAGTCGCACCAATCCCACATTCAAAAGTCTCCATCTTCTAGAAGGAACCCCCGCCTATTTGTCGCCAGAGCAAACCGGGCGAATGAACCGGATGCTCGACTATCGCACCGACTTTTATTCATTGGGCGTAACCTTTTACGAACTGTTGACGGGACAATTGCCGTTTCCCACCAGTGATCTCCTGGAACTAGTTCACTGTCACATTGCTAAACCGCCGATTCCCCCGCATGAATTGAATGCCACGATTCCCCAACCTGTTTCAAACCTGATTTTGAAACTGATGGCAAAAAATGCAGAGGATCGTTATCAAAGTGCCTGGGGTGTCAAAGCAGATCTAGAGCGCTGTGCCCAACAACTGGCAGAAATGGATCAGATTAACACCATATCGTTGGGGCTGCAAGATGTTTCCGAGCAGTTCCGCATTCCTCAAAAACTGTATGGGCGAGAAGCGGAGATTGCAGCATTATGGGTGGCGTTTGACAGAGTGGCAGGGAGTAAGGCAGTCCGTGAAATGATGCTGGTCTCTGGTTACGCTGGCGTTGGCAAAACGGCATTGGTACAGGAACTCTTTAAACCGATCACCGCAAAGCACGGCTATTTTATCTGGGGTAAATTTGACCAATTCCGGCGCAATATTCCCTACAGCGCGATCGTCGATGCTCTGCAAAAATTGGTGCAGCAACTCTTGGGTGAACCCAATGAACAGGTAGAAGTATGGCGATCGCGTTTACTCAGTGCTTTGGGAAGCAACGGGCAAATTATCATAGATGTCATTCTGAATTGGACGAAGGTTTGTTAGTTCAAGAGTATAAGTTTCTGCACGATCGCGTTCAGCAAGCGGCTTATGCTTTGATTGATGAATCGCAGAAACAGATGGTTCATCTCCAAATCGGTCGCAATTTGCTCGAAAAAACTTCATCAGAGCAACGACCCGATCGATTGTTTGAAATCATCGATCATCTCAATCAAGGACTTGAGCTAGTCGCTGCTCGATCAGAACGAACTGAAATTGCCAGATTGAATTTAATGGCAGGTCAGAAAGCAAAGGCAGCAACGGCTTATGAAGCAGCTTTTAAGTATTTCACTACAGGGCTTAAACTCCTCAATTCAGAGAGTTGGCAGAGTGAGTATGACCTCACCTTAGCGCTGTACTCAGAAGCAGCAGAAGCGGCGTATCTCCAGGGTTGCTTTGATGAGATGGAACAGTTGGTAGAAGTGGTACTCGATCGTGCCAAAACAGTGGTTGACAAAGTACAGGCTTACGATAGCAGAATTCAAGGATATTTGTCACAGGGCAACCTGAAAGAAGTACTAAAAACTGGATTGGAAGCGTTAAAGCTCTTGGGAATAGATTTAATAGAAAATCCAAGTCAGTTAGATGTTCAAAGAGAATTGGAGGAAACGGCTGCACTATTAGCTGGACGAGACATCGAAGACTTAATTAATCTAGCAAAGATGACCGCACCAGAACCGTTGGCAGCAATGTATATCCTGGTGAATATCGTGGTTGCTGCAAATATGGTGTCACCAGCACTGATGATACTGATTGTGTGCAAAATGGTAAATTTATCAATCAACTACGGCAATGCTACCTGGTCACCACTGAGTTATGCTGCCTACGGATCTATTCTATGTGGAGTTGTTCAAGACATTGAACTCGGTTATAAATTTGGTCAATTGGCTCTCAGCTTGACAGAACGATTGAATAGCAAAAAAAGGAATGCTAAAGCATTAGCGATATTTAATGCCAACATCATGCCCCGGAAGGTACATTTTAGGAAAATAATACCAATTCAGGTTGATGTTTATCAAAACGGAGTGGAAACCGGAGACTTTGAATTCGCTGGCTATGCTGCATGTAATGTATGTTATTACTCGTTTCTTGTCGGTGAGGAACTCACCCAACTGGAACAAAAAACGGCAACCTACAGCAAAGCAATCAGACAAATCAGACGGGAAAACCCCTCTAATTGGATTGCCGTGTTGTGGCAGACAATCCTTAATCTGTTAGGTAGATCTGAGAATCCCACCCGTTTGATTGGTAGTGTATATGATGAAGAGCAAGCGCTATCGCGCGCTATTGCAGTTAAAGACGGAACTGAAATTCCCTACCTCTATTTAAACAAAATTATACTGTGTTATCTATTTGGGGAATATCATCAAGCTGCACAAACTGCTGTGTTAGCAAGGCAGCCTTTAGAAGAAATAGCAGAAGCTATATTCCATTTCTACGATTCTCTGGTGCTTTTGAGCCTATTGGTTGAGGCTTCAAGCTCTGAAGAAGAAGCTTGGCTAAGTTGTGTTAGCACCAACCAAGAAAAGGTGCAAAAATGGGCAGATTACGCTCCAATGAATTATCTACATAAATTTCATCTAGTCGAGGCAGAGAAAGCACGAGTCTTAGGGCAATTTTTTGAGGCTGAAGAGTTTTATGAACGGGCGATCGCAGGTGCTGCTGAAAATGACTTTATCCAAGAAGAAGCATTAGCTTATGAATTAGCGGCTAAACATTATCTGGCGCGAGGTCGGTCAAAAATTGCTCAAACCTACATGAAAGAGGCGCACTATTGCTACGATCGCTGGGGCGCAACCGCTAAAGTTAAAGACTTAGAAACTCGCTATCCACAGTTCTTTTCTCAGTCGTCTAGAGCCGCTTCCACATCAATTCCTATTACTGCTGAAACTATCACTAATCCCTTCCATACCGCTTTCGATTTAGCAGCAGTGATGAAAGCTTCACAGGCGATTTCTCGTGAAATTGAACTGAAGCAATTGCTGCGATCGCTGATGCAAACTTTAATTGAGAATGCTGGCGCACAAACCGGATATCTGATTTTAGAAAACTCAGGAGAATGGTCGATTGAAGCGGCTTGTGAACTCAATGCCGATGAGAATGCTTGTGCGACTCAGGTGTTACAGTCTATTCCAGTTGCCGATCAATTGCCAGACTCAATCATTCAATATGTGATTCGGACTCTAAAGCCTGTCGCCTTAAATGATGCGACTCGTGAAGGTGCTTTTATTAATGAGCCATACATTCAACAGAACCAGCCTCAATCTATTTTCTGTTTGCCGCTGCTGAATCAAGCCAAGCTGGTCGGTGTATTGTATTTAGAAAATCGGTTAGCAGCTGGAGTATTTACACCAGAGCGATCGCAGGTCTTGCAGCTATTATCGACTCAAGCTGTGATCGCCATCGAAAATGCCAACCTTTACTCAGAACTGCAGGCTAAGGAAAGCAAGATCGCCCAGTTCCTTGAAGCGATTCCGGTGGGAATTGCGATCGTGGATGCGATGGGTCGCCCTTACTATGCCAACCAATGCGGCACTCAACTCCTGGGTAAAGAAACTGATACTTCCATAGCACCGGAGCAGCTCTCAGAGGCTTACCAGCTTTATGTAGCAGGAACGGATCAAAACTATCCAGCGGAGAGCTTGCCTAATGTTCGGGCATTAAGGGGCGAACGCATCAGGACTGAAGATATAGAAATTCGTCGAGATCATGTCTCAATTCTAATTGAGGCACGGGGAACACCAGTTTTTGATCAACAGGGCAATATCACTTATGCGATCGCTACCTTTCAGGACATTACAGAGCGCAAACAAGCCGAGAAACTCCTAGCTGACTACAACTGCACTTTAGAGCAACAGGTTGCAGAACGAACTGCTGCGTTACGACAAAGTGAGTCCAATTACCGCAACCTGCTACAAACCGCGAATTCCGTGATCATTTGCTATGATCCGCAAGGACGGATTCGATACATCAACGATTATGGGGTAAAACTCCTAGGTTATGAAGAACATGAGATTTTAGGGCGAACCTTATTTGAAACCATCATTCCAGAAGCCGAACTCTCTGGACGCGATGTGAGACCCATGTTCCACGATTTACTTCGTAATCCTCAATCGTACCCGCAAGGCGAGAGTGAAAACCTGTGTCGAGACGGACGGCGAGTTTGGATGGTCTGGTCGAATCAAGCCATCTTCAATGAACAGGGAGAGGTCGTTGAAATCTTATCGGTGGGCAATGACACCACCCAGCGCAAACAAGCAGAAGAGGCATTACAACGCAGTGAAGCCAAGTTCCGAGCTATCTTTGAAAACTCGCAGGTCGGCATCTACCGCACCCGCCTCTCGGATGCATTAATTCTCAATGCCAATCAACGCTATGCCAATCTGCTTGGCTTTGATTCACCAGAAGAAATCATTGGGCTGGAACACACTATCAACTATTTTGTAAATCCCAGCGATCGCCAAAAAGCCATTGAGGCGATGAAGCGGGATGGGGAAGTGCGAAACTTTGAAGCACAACTGCGAAAACGAGATGGGACAGTTTTCTGGGGACTTTCCTCTGCTTATCTGAATGCAGCCGATGGCTACATCGAAGGGGTGACTGCGGATATTAGCGATCGCAAACAGGCAGAAGCCGCGCTGCAAGCCTCTGAAGCAGAACTGCGAGCGCTCTTCTCAGCCATTCCCGATCCGCTGTGTGTTTACAATGCTGAAGGGCAAGTGATCGACGCAATCCCAGGAAATCCATCCTATGGAGAGGAGTATAGGGAGAAATATATTGGTAAAACAATGCATCAACTCTATGCCAAGGAACAAGCTGATGAATTCCTGAATTATATTCAGCAGGTGGTGAAAACCCAACAAGTACTCACCGTTGAATACACTGAATGCCAGTGGATAGCTAGACGAGAAGTCCGGTTTTCGGCTCGCATTGCCCCGATTCGGCACGAACAGGTGATTTGGTTGGCGCGAGATATTACGCCGCAAAAGCAAGCAGAAGCAGCCTCAATTTTAGAAGAACGCAACCGCATGGCGCGTGAAATTCACGACACACTCGCTCAGTCGTTTACAGGTATTCTGGCTCAGGTCGGAGCTGCAAAACAGGTGCTAACGGATGATGTAGAAGCAACTGGGGCACACCTAGACCTGATCAAAGAATTGGCGCGAACTGGACTGTCTGAAGCACGGCGATCGGTCGTCGCGCTGCGTCCTCAGCTTTTGGAGGAAGGCAGTCTACAGAGCGCTCTCCATCGTCTCATAACTCAAATCAGAGCGGCTGCAAACGATACCACTTTGTATTATGAGGTCAAGGGGATAGCGTATGCTCTACCCACTGAAGTCGAGAATAACCTACTGCGGATGGGGCAGGAAGCCTTGACCAATGCGATCAAACACGCCAACGCTGACGAAATTCGAGTGGAGCTAATCTACGAGCATGATCAGTTTTTGTTGCGCGTGAAAGACAATGGACAGGGCTTTGGAGTTGGGAGTATTCCAACCTCTGAGGGTTTTGGCTTACTCGGCATGAGCGAACGGGCAGAGCGCATCGGCGCACAACTCACTATTCGGAGTCAACCTGGACAAGGAACAGAAATTATTGTCACCGTCAACCCTTGAGTGAGCATCACGATGAGCCAAGCTACGACCATTCAGGTTCTGATTGCGGACGATCATGCCATTTTTCGGCAAGGATTAGCCACGATTATTGACCGTGACCCAGAGATGCAGGTGATTGCCCAAGCCGAAAATGGGGAACAAGCGATCGCTCTATTTGGGGAACACCAACCGGATGTCACTTTAATGGATCTGCGAATGCCGGAAGTGGAAGGAGTTGCCGCCATCGGTGCAATTTGTGCTGCTGCTAAATCGGCTCGGATTATTGTACTAACCACGTATGATAGTTACGAAGATATCTATCGGGGATTGCAGGCAGGCGCAAAAGGATACCTGTTGAAAGAAACTGAACCGGACGAGCTTCTGAATGCGATTCGTACTGTTCATCGGGGTCAGAAGTATATTCCGCCCGATGTAGGAGCCAAGTTGGTACAGCGCCTCAGCAATCCAGAACTGAGTGAAAGAGAACTGGCGGTACTCCGCTCACTGGCGCAGGGGATGAGTAATGCCGATATTGCGACTGCTTTGAGTATCGGTGAAGGCACTGTTAAATCTCATGTCAATCGAATTTTGAATAAGTTGGATGTGAGCGATCGCACCCAGGCTGTGATTGTTGCCGTTAAACGCGGCATTGTTAGTTTGTAGGGTGTACTTTCGATCGAGTTGAGAGTCTAACTTAAGTTAGAGCCGACCTTCTACTTTGCGATGAGTAGTTGCTCTATCAATTTCTACTGTCAAACTTTTAACTTGCTGTAGACGACGACTTGAAAGCGATCTCCTACATTGAATGTATGCAAACAAAGATGCAGTCAATGGATTGAGCAAGTTAATTGGAGCAGAAATGGCAACCTTGTATCGTTGTTTTGAGAACGTGAGTGATGCAGCGAACGTTGCCAATTGCAGCACCTATTTCCTAGCCTAATCAACCTTAAATCCTATTGGCAGAATCACAACTGGGCAAATCTCGCCAGAAGTGCATCCAATCAGGCAAATCATGCTCCTCTAGAGCGGTGAAGCTGATTGAGTTTTCAACCCTAAAACATTGGAGATAAATCTATGACCTCTACTCCCACAGCTACAGACCCAACGCTACGCCAAGGCGATTCTGGTGCTGCTGTCAGTGAGCTACAACAATTGCTGAATGCCAAAGGAATCAACATTACAGTCGATGGAGTTTTTGGCAATGCAACTCGCGCTGCAGTGGTTCAGTTTCAACAGCAGAATGGACTTGTTGTAGATGGCATCGTTGGCACCCAAACTTGGCAAGCCCTTCGTCGAGGTGGCCCCATTCAACTGGCTGATGCAGCCATTTACTACGAGCCATCGAAATATCCCTATCAAAAAGAGGCGTTTGAATGGTTGCAATCCCAGATTTCTAGATCGGCTCTAGAGGAATTTGCTCGCCGTTGGCGGAACCTACGCTAACGCAGCAATCACCGATTTCAAAGTTATTCAGCCCAGGATCGAATTGCTGACGCTGGGAATGCCTAAATCATAAGGTTTTTCCCAGCTTTCGTGGCAAGGTTCCAGGCTTGATGCAGATGTAGAAAAATGAACGACGATCGTAGCCATAGTTCCTTACTTGTACCTCCTTCAACCCAAGATTGGATGCAGGGTGTGCTGAGTGCTAAGGTCGTGCTGGTGATGTATGGAGACTATCAATGTCCTAGAAGTGCAGACGTTTACAAGCTGATTAAAGCGATCAAACGAGAGCTTAGTGCTGCTTCTGGAGAGGATGATTTATGTTTTATCTTCCGTCATTTTCCGCAAACACAGATTCATCCCCAAGCTCGACGGGCTGCCCAAGCTGCTGAAGCCGCCGCTGCCCAAGGACAGTTTTGGTCAATGCACGACACTTTATTTGCCCATCAACAGAAGTTAGAAAATGGTTATCTGATTGAGTACGCCAACGATTTAGGGCTTGATATCCCTCAATTTCTCAAAGAGTTGTCTAAACAAGTGCATATTGATCGCATCAATGAGGATATCGAAAGTGGATTGCAGAGTGGAATCACGGCTGCTCCAGCCCTATTTATCAATAACATTCGATATACCGGACGCTGGAAGATGACAGAGTTAATGACAGCCATTGTTGCTGCAAGTCATTAAGCTCCCCAACCTTTGTTCGCCATCCATGTTTGACTGAGGACAATTTTATGAAATTCAGTCCACGATCGACCAAAGATGATTTTAAGCAATCAAGGTTTTCAACTCAGGCTGATTTTTCCAATGCTCTCTCTTCTAATCATGCCCTTGTTACGGTTGCCCAAGAGGTCGCTGAGCGGCTCCAACAAGCCTATCCTCCTCCATCTGATGACCGTAACTCGGTTGAGGCGATCGTGATTCGCGCAGTTGATTCAGACTTGAGGCAAATGATTCTCGCTGAATCACTCACAAACCGGGAGTTGAAGGTGTTGCAATTGATTGTTGATGGAGACAACAGTATCGCGATCGCTCGGAAGCTTAATATTTCTGTGGGTACGGCAAAAACTCATATTCGCGACATTCTGAAGAAGCTCATATGAGCAATTTCTGACACATTCGTGCCTAGTGCTTATTTCTGAGAAGTGAGCAAGGTTTCAATCTAATTCATGACAATTCGGTCGATGTTTAAAGGCTCATGTTTTTAGTCTTGGGCAGCTTTATTGCGCTCAATTTCTAACTTAAAGATTCTGTTTTTGCTTGCTAGTGCCAGTAAGCTACCTGATTTTGACGGTTAGCTTTTCCTGTTGAACAAACCACCAATTTTTGCACCATGCTAACAATTACAACGCCAACCTTTGAATTCAAGAACAGAGGCTTAACGCGCACCCAATTACAACAAGTACTCGACTATATTCATACTCACCTTGATCAAGACTTGTCACTGGCTGAACTTGCAGAAACTCTAATCGTCTAATTGGGAAATCTTTCATAACAAGTAAGTTTCATCAAAAAACCATAACTGCTCTTGAGGAGAGGATAAGAAATGACTAATATTGCGCTGAAAATGCCATTGCAATCCTCTATATCTCTTCAGAAGCCCAAAACCGACGGCACCCCTCCCCCACTGAAACCCCATCACGCGGGACAGAAGCATCAAAATAATGTCCCGTCTCGTAGTCGCCAACGCGGAGTTATCCTAACACGGCAGGGATGGGATAAACTCCAAACTGCTAAATTTCAGGCAGAGTTTGAAGAGAAGGCGAGCGATCGCTTCACCTTAGAGGAATTGAGTGAACGCACACAATTGGCACTCAATACCATCTCCAAAGTCTTAGGACGCTCAGAACCTGTAGATCGCTATTCACTGCAAACAGTTTTTCAGTCCTTTGGCTTGGAGTTGAATAGAAGCGACTACTCTCACCCTAACTCGCCATTGAAAGGACTAGATACTCGGCAGAAGCATCCAAGCCAAGACTGGGGTGAAGCGATGGATGTATCTCTGTTCTGTGGAGGTGAAACGGAACTGACAACACTACGACAGTGGGTATTGGAAGAACACTGTCGGATGGTTGCCGTGCTAGGAATGGGTGGAATTGGCAAGAGTACCTTAGCCGTCAAACTTGCATCGCAAGTTGAGCAAGAGTTTGAAATTGTCGTGTGGCGATCGCTACACAATGCACCCTCATTAGAAGAGCTAGTGGACAGTATCTTGCCATTTCTGCTGCACACGAAGGGAGAAGCCTCGCTGCTGCCTGGTAGCTTAGATCGGAAAATAGCCAAACTAATGGACTGCTTGCGCTCCTCACGTTGTTTACTGATTCTGGACAACATGGAGACAATTCTCGCTAGTGGAGATCACAGCGGACGATGTCGAGCAGGCTATGAGAGTTATCATCAGTTGCTCCAGTACATTGGGGCAATTCCTCATCAGAGTTGTGTGATTTTGACCAGTCGTGAAAAACACCGAGAAATTGCACTACTTGAAGGAAAAACACTTCCTGTACGGTCATTACACTTAGGTGCATTGAAGCCAACTGAAGGGCGAGAGCTGTTTGAGCAAAAAGGGCAATTTATCGCCTCAGAAATCGAGTGGAACGCGCTGATTGAACATTATAGCGGTAACCCTCTAGCTCTAAAGCTTGTCGCTACAGCCACTCAAGAACTCTTCAACGGCAGAATTGCAGAAGTCTTGAAGTATGTTGAACAAGGTTTACTGGTCTTTGATGACATCCACGATGTGCTCGATCGCCAATTCGAGCGATTGTCGCCTGTAGAGCAGGAAGTCATGTTGTGGTTAGCCATTCATCAGGAGCCTGTCTCTCTAGATGAGTTGAAAGAAAGTTTAGTCAGCATTGGCTCAAAACAGGAGCTGCCAGGAGCTTTGAACTCACTGTTGCGGCGATCTCTAATCGAGAAAGCGGAGCCTACGCTGGTCGAGCTTACCACTTCTGCACTTATTGAGGAGAACATAACTCACTTCAGTTTGCAGCCGATAGTCATGAAGTATGTGCTGGCGCGACTGATTCGACAAGTCTGCCATGAGATCGAACAGCAGCAGATTGGTCTATTAAAAACTCATTGTTTATTCCAAGCCGAAGCAATTGATCTGCGCTTTTCCCAAGGGGAGACACCAAGGGCGAACGCAGCAGCGCTTCGCGATCTCGTTGGAAAACTGCAAAAAAAACTAATTGTGCAACCCATTGCAGAATGGCTTCTAACAGAAGCAAAGAAACCACAAGAAATTAAGCAGTGGCTTGAAGAATTACTAGAGCAGCAGAGGCAAGCTTCCCTACCATCTGGCTATACAATCACCAACCTTCTCAGTCTGCTAATGTACGACAAACAAAAGCAGTGAGTACTTCAATTCCAGATGGCACAATTTGTCAATCTGGAAAGCAGTGTGGTCTTCAGTATGAGTAAGCACCATCAATCCGAATTGGCTAAATCTTCGTAGCGATTGAAGGGACTGACATCCATTTCCTCTAACAACAGAAGACCATCATTAATATCCCAAGCTTGTCTTTCGGCTTCGGATAAGCTGCGATCAAACAGCACCACCTTCATGGATTTACTAATAAGCACTAAAGCGTTAGCAACCGCTTGAAGCACAAAGTCTGTATACCAATTGAGGAAATGGATGATTTACAACTAAATATCAAGCGTTTCCCAATAAAACTTTTGTGATTTGGGATTTTTTGTATCTATGATTATTACTTAGACTTGGTAGCTAACTTGTGCTTAAGTTGCATTTTTAACTTGATAAAATTGAGTGGTAGAAATCGAATGACAGTTGAATAATGAAGACATCTGATTGAAAGCTAGGTGAATCCCCTTGGCGATTAATCAGAACCTCAAGAAAACAATTCACTAACAAGGAAAAAACATGAACGTTGTGACTAACTTACAAACAACCAACAATTCAATGGAACAGTTCTACCAAGAGCTATTGAAGAGTCCTGAGTTGCAAGCAAAACTCAAGCAAGCAAGCGACCCAGAAAGCCTCTGCCAACTGGCGGTTCAACTGGGTAACGAGATGGGCTACAGCTTCACGATTGAACAAGCTCATGCAGCGATGGCAATCGAAGTTGCTATTGGAGATGTCATTGAAGAAAGCAACTTGTCTACTGGAATCCCAAGAGCAGCATTCGGTGGTTGCATTGGCGTTAAGTAATAACTAAGGTCAATGCCTTTACGGCGATGCGAGTGTAAAGGGTAGCTAGTGTCAAGAAGCAAGTTTTAGCAGTTGTTTTCTTGAAACTTCCGCTATATCCAACACTCCATCCTTTGTGAAAGGTAAATTGTAGGAACTCGGCTTATCTGTTTGATATTTCTACTTTTACCTTTCCTAATAATCATGATTGTGCCTGTTGCAGAAAGCAAAGCAAAAAGTTCTAAGAGGATGTTTGCTGACTGGCATTCCTTACAGTGCATAGCTGGAAATGTTTTTAAATAGACCTTAGCTTTCTTGTAACAGGCTTCTTATTTGCTTCAACTTGTCAACCTATTTAATTGATAAAAATGTACAGTTATGTGGTTTTAGATCGCCTTAATGCCCCTGCTTACAAGCATTTAACTTACCCTTGGCTTCAAGAACGTCTAGACCAGCTTTCACCGCAGAATCTAAAAAATATTGCTATAGGTGTAGCCCTTCAAGGACAGCCAGTTGGATTAGTTTTAGCTGAATACCTAACAAATCAAAATCAAGCAAATATTTTATCGCTCATTGTAGCCCAAGAGCATCGCCAACGGGGACTTGGCACTGTGCTGGTCATGCAGATTGAAGAAATACTAAAAGAGCATGGCTGTCAACAACTCGATATTTTATACAATTTGAATCTTACGACTCCAATTCTGGAACGTCTGCTTAAGCAACAAAACTGGGCACCTGCATCTTTTTATAGTTTGCAGTGTGTAACGAATCGAGAAACTATCAAGCAGGCTCCTTTTTTACATCGGTATACTCTCCCAAAAAAATTTACTATCTTCCCTTGGGTAGAGTTAACTGCTCAAGAGCGAATGAAAATTGAACAGCGAGAGAATGGACTGAATTACCCTGATGAACTTTATCCCTTTAAAGAAGACCGGATTGAAGCTCTTTCTAGCGTCGGTTTACGCTATGGGGAAGAGGTAGTTGGTTGGAGCATTTTCCAGCGATTGATGCCAAATTGTGTAATTTATAAGTCACTATTTGTTAAACCAGAATTTCAATCTATTGGTTTAGGAGTTCATTTGTTTGTAGCATCAGCTAATCAACAACTTACTGATGAAAAAGTGACAGAAGCAATATTTATTGTTTTAAAAGATAATACGCGAATGTTGAGATTCGTGAAGCGACATATTGTTCCTTATTTAACTGCAACTAATAATTTCTGGAAGTCTTCTAAGCTACTGCAAGCGTCTACATTGATTGAACGCGATCGCTCTCCATCTCATAGTTCAAGCTAGGCAGTGCTTAAGAGAACACAGCAACTTGTATTTCTTATAGCATGACTTTGCTGGACATTTAACTAGTAAGAGTTTCTCAATCAACCTTTGTGATTTGGGAAACTTTTTTGTATCTATAGTTATTGCTTAGACTTGGTAGCTAACTTGTGCTTAAGTTGCATTTTTAACTTGATAAAATTGAGTGGTAGAAATCGAATGACAGTTGAATAATGAAGACATCTGATTGAAAGCTAGGTGAATCCCCTTGGCGATTAATCAGAACCTCAAGAAAACAATTCACTAACAAGGAAAAAACATGAACGTTGTGACTAACTTACAAACAACCAACAATTCAATGGAACAGTTCTACCAAGAGCTATTGAAGAGTCCTGAGTTGCAAGCAAAACTCAAGCAAGCAAGCGACCCAGAAAGCCTCTGCCAACTGGCGGTTCAACTGGGTAACGAGATGGGCTACAGCTTCACGATTGAACAAGTTCGTGCAGCGATGGCGATCGAAGTTGCTATTGGTGGAGATGTCATTGAAGAAAGCAACTTGTCTACTGGAACCCCAACAGCAGCATACACAGCAGTTTGCAAGTAAGTGAAGTACATATGTAGATGCAAACCGCTTTTTCCCTGGGGATAGCTTGTACTCTATGTACCTGCAAACTGCTGTATTGGGTGTGCTGGTAGCCGTAAGTAATAACTAAGGTCAATCCCTTGACGGCGATGCGAGTGTAAAGAGTAGCTAGTGCCAAGAAGCAAGTTTTAGCAGTTGTTTTCTTGAAACTTCCGCTATATCCAACACTCCATCCTTTGTGAAAGGTAAAAGGTAAATTGTAAAAGTTCGACCCATCAAGTTGATATTTTTACTTTTACCTTTCCTAAAAATATTGCAAGCGTCTACATTGATTGAATGCGATCGCTCTCCATCTCATAGTTCAAGCTAGGCAATACCTAACAGAGTACAGCAACTTTTATTTACTGAACGTGCGAATTAACAATGCTAAAAAAACCTGTATTTAAACCCCACTTCCATGTTGAAGTTATCGAGCCAAGTAGCGTCTATCTACTCAGCGAACATGAACATCATGCTCTTAGCAGTCACCTTTATACGTTGCTTGCTCCCTTGCTTGATGGTCAGCATAATGTCGATGACATTGTGCAGCACCTAGAAGCTGAAGTATCAATGCTTGGTGTTTACAATGCCCTTACCCGTTTGGAGAGTCAGGGTTATTTAGCAGAAGCAGATCAGACATTGCCATCGCAACAAGCAGCATTTTGGAGTTTGCTAGGTACTGATTCAGAAACAGCTCTAAGTAAGCTAAAAAATACCAGAGTCAGCGTAGTATCGTTTGGCAACGTTGAAACAAAAGAGTTTATTTCTGCTCTCAAGTCATTAAATATCAATGTTGACGAACAAGCCGATATAACAGAAACTGATTTAACAATTGTCTTAACGGATGACTATTTACAAATTGGTTTAAGTGAATTCAACCAAGAAGCCGAAGCACGCCAAAAACCTTGGTTATTAGTTAAACCTGTTGGTACGGTTATTTGGCTGGGACCGCTATTTGTCCCACCTCGTACTGGATGTTGGGAATGTCTTGCTCAACGGTTACAGGGAAAACGAACCGTTGAAACAAGCATCGCCCAGCAGAAAGGAGCCACTGAATACTTTTCAACCTCTCGTGCCGTTCTTCCTGTGAGCTTGCAAATGGGAATCAATTGGGCAGCGCTGGAAACGGCAAAACAGATAGTTATAGAAACACCTTCACAGCTAGAAGGTAAAATATTCACCTTCAATACAACGCAGCTATCCATCGAGCAGCATATTCTTGTTAAACGTCCGCAATGTCAAGTATGTGGCGTTTCTGTGAAAGAAGAGAAACCACAAGTGATCGCACTTCAAAGTCAGAAAAAACGATTCACTCTTGATGGGGGACATCGTGGCTTCTCTCCCGAAGAAACTCTCAAAAAATATTCACATCATATTAGTCCAATCACAGGAGTAATTAGCGAGTTACTGAAACTCGAAAGCGATAACAATTTGATTCATGTTTACACTGCCAGCCATCTAAATCGCAAAAGTTCTAACAATTTAGTTGAGCTACGTCAGAATTTAAGTTCCAACAGTGCTGCTGGAAAAGGCAAAACCGACAGTCAATCAAAAGCGAGTTGTCTTTGTGAAGCACTGGAAAGATACTCTGGTATTTTTACCGGAAATGAGTATCGCCTCAAAGGAACTTATGCACAACTAGAATCTATCGCAATTCATCCTAACGACTGTGCCCAGTACAGCACTACCCAATACCAGCAACGGGAAGTATGGAACGCCCAGCATGGAGGTTTTGCTTGGGTTCCTGAAGCATTTGATGAAGACAAAGAAATAGAGTGGACACCTGTTTGGTCGCTAACTGAGCAAAAATTCAAATATTTGCCCACAGCTTACTGTTACTACGACTATCCCCAAGTGGATGGTCATCGCTTCTGTATGGGAGATTCTAATGGCAATGCAGCAGGCAACACCTTAGAGGAAGCAATTCTTCAAGGATTCATGGAATTGGTGGAGAGAGATAGTGTTGCACTGTGGTGGTACAACCGCATCCAGCGTCCTGCTGTTGATTTAGCTAGTTTTGATGAACCCTATCTGAAAGCCTTGCGAGACTATTACCAGAGTCAGAATAATGAACTTTGGGTTATCGATATTACTAGCGATCTCAATATTCCCTCTTTTGCTGCCATTGCCATAGTTCGAGGTACTAACCAAACCTCAGAATTGATCGCGCTCGGTTTTGGTACTCATTTTGACCCGAAAATTGCTATTCTCCGAGCCGTTACTGAAGTAAACCAATTTCTGGCGATGTTGTCGCACCATCAGACGACAAAAGAGTTTGATAACCCAGATTTGGAATACTGGTATAAAGAAGCCACATTGTCCAATCAGCCTTATCTCGTTCCCGATCCAAGCGCTAAGCCCAAAGTCTATGCTGATTACCCAAAATATTGCAGCAGCGATCTAAAACAAGACGTGCTTACCTGTGTAGAAATTGCTGCTAATCATGGCTTAGAAACCCTAGTTCTCGACCAAACCCGTCCAGATATAGGATTGAGCGTTGTCAAGGTTATTGTTCCTGGACTGCGGCATTTCTGGTGTCGGTTTGCTCCTGGGCGACTTTATGATGTTCCTGTGCAAATGGGTTGGTTATCAACGCCACTGAAAGAAGAGCAGCTTAACCCAATTCCAATGTTTTTCTAATCCCAGCCTTTTTAACCCTGTCTGTGCTGGGCAATTGCCACTGGATGCCTGCGAGTTCAGTGGTTGCATTAGGCATCCTCGACTACATATCCCTCTCCTAAGAAACAGCAATGTTTCTTTACATACATAAGGAATGTGATCACCTTCCTGAACAGCTTCTGTCACTTTCTGAAATACGAAGTAACAAGAAAGCGAAATTATCGATCAGGAAAAAAGAATGCAGTCTGTCCAATCTACAATCAGCAAACTTTCTGAAGTAAAAAATTTACTTGGAGATCGTACAATGAAACGTCTAATTTTTGGTAGTCTATCTCTCTTACTGATGTCTGCTACTACTGCACCTGCCATCAAAGCACAACCGCCAGTGGCAATTGATCCAGCCGAAGCCAGAGTCGTCCCATCCTATATTCAACAGACAACACCAGTAAATCTTGTTTCCCTCGCTTATCGGGGTTACTTCAAAAACCAAGGTATTTCCAGCTATGCTGTTCTCATTGCAGCGCACCAATCTGGCGAAATTAATGCCCAAGAACTTGTCCAGGTTGCTGTAGAAGCGAACCGAGTGTCAGCAGAAGCTTTATCCGACTCTGGGTATCTTAGTGCTGTCGAGCAAGGACTTAGAGATCTACAAGACGACTAGTAAGCTGTTGTGCATCTAAGTGGTCTATTTAACGAATTGTTTTTAGGGAAGAGGGGAACGGTGAAAGGAAAAGACTTTTTCCCCTTTCCTTTTTGCCTTCATTCTTGTAGATGTTCAAACTTCTATTAGTGAGTTTGCACTCAGTACTTGTCACAATTAAGAAAAAAGAGTTTGCCGAAATGCAATTCCTTCAGGCTTTTAACCAGATAATCAAAAAGTATAATTCCTTAATTTTGAGTACAATATTTGGATATTTTGAGGAATTAATTGCTCGTTTTTCTTTGGCGGGAAATTCTCCGATTTTTGCTAACCAGCAATTTGACTGGGTAGAAACATTGGAAGCTAACTGGTCGAAAATTAAACAAGAACTCGATGAAATTCTGAAATATAGAGAGGAGTTACCAAACTTTCAAGATATATCTCCAGAACAATATGTAATTTCTCCGGATAATCGCTGGAAAACATATTTTTTATATGGTTATGGTGTCAAAGCTGAACAAAATTGTGCCCGATGTCCTGAAACCACCAAAATCATTGAACAAATTCCTGGAATGACAACAGCTTTTTTTTCAATTCTCTCACCTCATAAACACATTCCAGAGCATCGTGGATATTACAAAGGCGTGATTCGTTGTCATTTAGGACTAATCATTCCTCAACCTTTTTTTAAGTGTAGAATCCGCGTTGGTAATGAGGTTGCTTTTTGGCAAGAAGGCAAGGCTTTAATATTTGATGATTGTTATCAACATGAAGTTTTGAATGAGACAGATGGGGTTCGAGTTGTATTGTTTCTTGATGTCATCAGACCATTGCCATTTCCTTTATCAATAATTAATCAGTATTTGATTAATTTGATTGCTAAATCCAGCTTGGTAAAAAATGGCATTAAAAACCAGAATGAATGGGATAAACGTTTAGAAAATGTCTAAGTTTGAAAAACGGCAACAAGTCATTAGCAACGGTAGTCATGGTTTAGTTATTGGCAGTGGCATTGCTGGATTGCTGGCAGCCAGAGTGTTGCTCAACCACTTTGCGTTTGTCACTGTAGTTGAGCGCGACTCACTACCGGAACAACCTGGGGCGCGACCGGGAGTGCCTCAAACACTGCATTCTCATGGACTGCTCAAACGAGGTAGTAACATTCTAGAGCAGCTTTTTCCGGGCTTGGAAGCAGAATTGGTCGCTGCTGGTGCTATTTTGGTCGATCTAATCGCAGACACTTTAACTCTCATCCAACAGGATTCTTTTCCTCGCTGCCCTTCAGACTTAATTGTTCCTAGTTGTAGTCGTAGCCTTTTAGAATGGTCGATTCGCTGTCGTCTGCCCAAAAGCGATCGCCTGCAATTTCTAGACGCTACTCAGGTGAAAAAACTGTTAACTGACGAGACTAACTCTAGGATTACAGGGGTACAATTACTTGATCGCGATGACTTGCAGTTGGGAGAATTAACTGCCGATTTAGTTGTCGATGCTAGCGGACGCCAATCCAATATGCCCAAGTGGTTGGAGGAATTAGGCTATCCGACTCCTGCTGAAACCAAAGTTAACGCCTTTTTAGGCTATACGACTCGCTGGTACGAACGCCCTCAGCAGTTGGATGCAGATTGGAAAATGATGCTTGTGATGCCCCAATACCTCCATGAATCGCGTAGCGGCGTACTGATTGCGATGGAAGGGAACCGCTGGGTACTGAGTCTTTATGGTTTTAATCAAGATTATCCGCCTACGGATGAGGTGGGTTTTCTAGAATTTGCTCGGACATTATCTAATCCGGCTCTCTACCAAGCCGTCAAAGATGCCAAGCCTGTTTCTCCTATCTACAGCTTCCGCAACACAGAAAATCGGTTACGCCACTACGAGAAGTTGAAACTACCAGAAGGGTTAGTAGTCATGGGAGATGCCGTCTTTGCCTTCAATCCCTTCTATGGTCAGGGAATGAGTGCTGCTGCCGTGGGTGCCCTAGAACTGGATCGGTGTATTGAGCAGCAATTACGCTCTCGCACCGATCTAACAGGAGTAAGCGATCGCTTTCAAAAACAACTTGCTCAAAGCTTACAAGCTCCTTGGCTGCTGGCAACAAATCGCGATCGGGCGCGGTTGTCAGCCGTGGATGCAACAATGACAGGTAAAAAGCTCGGGTTGATCGATCACCTTTCAAGGCAATATGGGCAGGAAGTTGAAGCGTTATTGAAGAGCAGTCCTGAGCGCTACCGAAGCTTAATGGAAGTTTACCACATGGTTAAGACTCCCACCGCCCTGTTTAATCTGAAGTTCGCCTTAAATGTGGCAAAACAGGTTTTGAAGAGAAACATAGCTAATTATAGTCATGCTATCTGGGCGGTGCGATCGCTAACCCCACCTTTATAGCAGCAGTATTTTCATGAACGACTATCTAACCACCAATCGAAATAACTCACCTTACCCACACCTGCTTGATGCACTACTTATTCTTACATTTAACGATGATGTCTCTCTGACTCAAAATGAAGACGAGCAAATCGTTCTGGCATCTCTCCATCATAAGCTAACCTTTAAAGCCGTACAGCTCGGGTTAAAAAAGGCATTATTTGCTCTTGCGAATAATGGTGCAACCTTAGAAGAAATGAACAACTGGGTACAGCAAGATCGAGGAGAATTTATAGTTCTAAAATTTTATCAATATCTGCAAAAATTCACTCGTTTTGGCTGGTTGTGTCATTCTGTTGTTGCCAAAGGATGTCTCATCGCTACAGCTAAACCAATGACTACAGATTGTCAGTTTTTACTGGCAACGGCTGTTGCTCATAACCAGTATGTTTTATCAAAATTTGCATATGTTCATTAGGTTAATGGACAGATGATATTAGAGTCGCCATTATCAAAAATGGTAATTCATCTATTAAGTTGGCAAGCAATAGCTATAGTGGGTTTACTTGCTAATCCTTGTATTTGCCGTGAAATAGCAACACAAATTCAGGGGATTGAACTCGATACAATCCAACAATTTACTAGTTTACTCTTGAGTACGCAAATGCTGTCTGAAGTGGCTGAAGATGGAGCTATTTCAGAACAAACCGATATTATCTTAGCTCAATGGGAATTCCACGACTTACTGTTTCATTCTCGCAGCCGCAGCGGCAGACATGCTAATCCAGTTGGCGGAACGTACCGTTTTTTAGGTCAGATCGCACCGCTTCCAGCCCTCAAGCCTCGAACATGGAACAAAAGCATAACACTATATAAACCCGATTTAGAAAATCTCAAAACTTCAGATATTTCTTTCACTCAGGTTTTGGAAAGTAGAAAATCTATTGGAGAACATGGAGAAATGCCAATCACGGCTCAACAGCTAGGAGAATTTCTCTATCGTTGCGCCAGAATTAGAAACCTGCTCCAAACCGAGAAAGGTGAATTGCTCAGCCGTCCTTATCCTAGTGGTGGAGCAATGTATGAACTAGAACTTTATCCTGTTGTTAATCGCTGCCAGGATATTTTGCCGGGTTTGTATTACTATCAGCTGCAAGCTCATGAATTGTGTTGTATTTCCAGCGAAACGGAAGCTGTGGAAGCCTTACTGAAGGGAGCTAGTATGGCAATGGGAAAGCAAGAGATACCTCAAGTCCTAATTGTAATTACCGCTCGATTCCAACGCTTAGCTTGGAAGTATGAATCTATAGCTTACGCACTTATGCTGAAACACGTTGGTGCTTTATACCAAACTATGTATTTAGTGGCAACAGCGATGAATCTTGCTCCTTGCGGTATTGGTACTGGTGACTCCGATTTATTTGCTAAAGCAGCAGGATGCAATTATTACGCTGAAACATCTGTTGGAGAATTTGCACTTGGTAGTGGGACTTAAACAAAAATAGATCTCTTGCAAAAGTCGATTTTTAGCTGTAGGGCGAAGCATTTGCGGCCAGATTTATCGGTGAAATCAGGGTTTTTATCCGCAAATGCTTCGCCCTTTTCGGATTTATGCAAGAGGTCTATTTCATCCTCTGAGGGTTTTGGCTTACTCGGCATGAGCGAACGGGCAGAGCGCATCGGCGCACAACTCACTATTCGGAGTCAACCTGGACAAGGAACAGAAATTATTGTCACCGTCAACCCTTGAGTGAGCATCACGATGAGCCAAGCTACGACCATTCAGGTTCTGATTGCGGACGATCATGCCATTTTTCGGCAAGGATTAGCCACGATTATTGACCGTGACCCAGAGATGCAGGTGATTGCCCAAGCCGAAAATGGGGAACAAGCGATCGCTCTATTTGGGGAACACCAACCGGATGTCACTTTAATGGATCTGCGAATGCCGGAAGTGGAAGGAGTTGCCGCCATCGGTGCAATTTGTGCTGCTGCTAAATCGGCTCGGATTATTGTACTAACCACGTATGATAGTTACGAAGATATCTATCGGGGATTGCAGGCAGGCGCAAAAGGATACCTGTTGAAAGAAACTGAACCGGACGAGCTTCTGAATGCGATTCGTACTGTTCATCGGGGTCAGAAGTATATTCCGCCCGATGTAGGAGCCAAGTTGGTACAGCGCCTCAGCAATCCAGAACTGAGTGAAAGAGAACTGGCAGTCCTCCGCTCACTGGCACAGGGGATGAGTAATGCCGATATTGCGACTGCTTTGAGTATTGGTGAAGGCACGGTCAAATCCCATGTCAATCGAATTTTGAATAAGTTAGATGTCAGCGATCGCACCCAGGCTGTGATTGTTGCGGTTAAGCGCGGCATTGTTAGTTTGTAGGGTGTACTTTCGATCAAGTTGAGAGTCTAACTTAAGTTAGAGCCGACCTTCTACTTTGCGATGGAACGATTACTCTATCAATTTCTACTGTCAAACTTTTAACTCACTATAGACGACAGCTTGAAGGTGATTTCCTATATTGAACTTATTCTGAAAGAAGCTGAGTACTAGAACTGGCCACACTTCAGATAGCTAGGAAAAAACGACATTGATTGAATTTGAATGAAAAAGGAGACAAACCCATGAGCAACACCATCGACACAATGATCGATCCCAACGACGCCGTGCTGCTGCTGATTGATCATCAGAGCGGACTCTTCCATCTTGTGCGTGATATCGAACTCCCAGTTCTCCGCTCCAATGTCACAGCGCTCGCTAAGATTTCCCGACTCGTCAAGATTCCGACCTTCACAACTGCTTCGGTACCCGATGGTCCCAATGGTCCCCTGATTCCCGAAATCCACCAGCACAATCCTGAGGCAGTTTACATTCCGCGCACAGGACAGATTAATGCCTGGGATAACCCAGCTTGGGTAGATGCTATCGAGAAGACCGGGCGAAAGACTCTCCTCATCGCCGGAACTCTCACCAGTACATGCATGGCGTTTCCGACTCTGAGCGCACTGGCAGCTGGTTACAAGGTCTTCACGATCATTGACGCTTCCGGCAACTGGAGCCAGATGGCAACCGACCTCACTCTGGCTCGCGTCGTCCAGGCGGGAGCCATGCCCATCGACACTTACGCAGTAATGAGCGAACTCATGAACACGTGGAACCGTCCGGACGCAATGGAGTTTGCCGCTATTGCGGTTGACCACATCGTGCCGCCTTACCGCGCCCTGATGGAGAGCTATGACAAAGCTCAATCCGTGCAACGAGATGGACGAGAGACCAAGCTTGATCGGCAAATGGCACCTGTGTAAAAGCACCTAATTGCAACGCGCACGCACAAAATAAAAAAAGGGAAGGTGAGGAGTTAGTTATCAATTCCTCGCCCGCATTCCCGATAAGAGTGTCCGTAACACTCTAGCAAGCAGGCTAATCGGGTCGTCCTCGCCCTACAGCTTTTGTCCGATCCTTAACTAACCAACACGAGATATGGAACAAAATTCGATCGCTCAAGTTTTTGCCACTCATCTTGCATTGATTGGAACAGATGTGGAGGCTTGGTCTGATCTCTTGGCTGAAAATGCGATCGTAGAATTTCCCTATGCATCTGCGCTAGGTGCGATTGTTCGATTTGAAGGCAAACCTGCAATCTACAACCACATGAAGAATGCAGTCTCACAATTGCAAAACTGGGTCTTTACCGATGTTTGTGAATATCAAACACTGATTCCAAATGTTCTATTCGCTGAATTTCATGGGGAAGCTGTGTTTGTAGCGACGGGTCAGCCCTATCAGCAAGACTATGTGGTGCGACTAGAAACCAAGAATGGAAAGATTATTCACTACCGCGAATACTGGAATCCGGCTCCAATACTTGAGCTAATGGGTAGCAGCGAAACTGCCTTCGACTGGATTCAAACCCATAGATAGGACAGAGATGAAAATTGTAATTGCAGCCGCATCTGGTAACATTGGACGACGTACCGCAGAAAAAGTCATCCAGGCAGGAGCCGAAACGATTCTTTTAGCCCGACATCCAGAGAAGTTAGCGGATCTGGTCGAAGGTGCGATTGCCTCCGGCAACAGCGAAGTTCGCGTTCAGCCGATCAGCAGCGATGATGCTCAAGAATTGATAGAAGTAACCCAGCGGGCAGATGCTTTGTTTTGGCTGACACCACCGAAGCTCGATGTGCCTAACATGAGGGATTGGTATCTTCAAACCGCAAAAGCGGGCGCGAACGCTGTATCCGCAAACGGCATTCCGCGAGTCGTGAACATTTCCAGCATTGGTGCGGGTGCAAAACCAAACTTGGGCACAGTTTCATTCAGTGGAACTGTTGAATCAATCCTCAATCAAATGGCTGCCAATGTAGTTCACTTACGTCCCGGCTATTTTATGGAGAATTTCCTGGCGCAAATCGAGACGATCCAAAGCGAACGCACGGTTCGATTTCCTTATCCGAGTGATCATGATATTCCCTGGATTAGCACTGATGATATCGGAGATGTGGCAGCACACTATCTCCTGGATCAGCGTTGGGCAGGTCAGTGGACTCGTAATTTAATGGGAGCCGAAAACCTAACATTGCTTGAAACATCTGCTATCTTGTCACGAGTGTTGAGCTATTCGATTGAATATGCTCAAGTCAGTATCGAATCGCTCCAGCAGCAGTTTGCCGCAATGGGAGCGACTGCTGAGGTTCAGCGCGAAATGGGTGATCTATTCCGTGCGCTTGGCGATCCGGATGGAGTTTATGCCACAGCACGAACCCCGGAAGCAACAACACCCACAACATTCGAGCAGTTTGTTAAAAACAAGATCCTTCCAAATCTTTTAAGCTTTTCAAGCAAGGCAACGCCTTTAAGTAAGCATAGCTAACGCTGAAGGATTGAAGTTTACAGCTTTTTACCGAAGTGCGACCTCGCCGCTGTTCGACTGAATTTCTCGGCGAGTTCACCTTGATGAGCTTTGAGAATAATCTGTACCTGTCTGACTAGCCGTTGTGAACTGGTATGACGACGCAAGATTTGTTGCACAATTGCTTGCTGCCGTTGACTTAACTGGATTGGTAATGGTGATAGACCCGACATCTTTTTGCTTGAGCCGCTTTTGGCTGTTCGCTCAAATTTGAGCTAATCCTACCACCTTTCTAACTGCTTACTTACTTGGCGAAAATAGAAGGTTCGTGCAACCAGGGGCAATGTAGTGTGTTATTGCAAAAGTCAACCCCTTTTTAGGGCTGGACTGATAAGTAATACAAATCATGACTTTGCCTAATTTGTCTCCTTCTAGGCAAAGTATGCTGGAAATATCTACCCCAGCATGAGGGATTGACCCATGCTATTTCTCACCAGCCAACTTCCATTTTCGGCAAAGATATTTTCTCGTCCTCTTCCACCACCGAAAAAATCATCTTCATCAGAACGAGAATATCTACGCATCTCAGAAGTCAAAGCCATAATGAGCGCGGCCAAAAAAGTAGGTCGTCATGGTGTCAGAGATGCAGCGATTATTCTACTGATGTTTCGTCACGGGCTGAGAACCGCTGAATTAGTAGCTCTGAAATGGTTGCAGGTAGATTTAGTAGGAGGCTACATCGAAGTCCGAAGAGCCAAACATGGTCATGATAGCATTCATCCCCTACGTTCTCCGGAACTCAGAGCCTTACGTCAAATTCTCAAGAGTTATCCCGATACCCAATACGTTTTCGTATCAGAACGAAAAGCTCCTCTCTCAACTCGCTCAATTCGCCACATCGTAGCTAGAGCAGGAGAACTAGCTGGAATACCATTAATGGTTCATCCCCATCAACTGCGCCACGCTTGTGGCTACTATTTAGCTTCTCTTGGGCATGATACTAGAGCGATTCAAGATTATTTAGGGCATAAGAACATTCACCACACAGTTCGTTATACACAGATGTCACCTCAAAGGTTTGAAAGTTTCTTTCCGGATTAAGCTACCGATAGTTGCGTTAGCCGAGCAATTCTTTCGGTCATATCCAACTTGAACGTGCCATAAGGATTGACATGACTAAAAATCAGAGGTGTAATTGCTCTTAAATCAGTTGCAGTAAGCTTTTGCTCCCAATGCTTCTGAGCTAGTACACTCTGAATCATCAAGGTATTCACATACACCAAACATATTTGCAATAGGTGCAAAGATAACACGGATAACTCCTGAGTTTCCAAGCGATTTGAGGCAAACTCCCCACCTTTACCGTAAAAGATAAAATCATTAACCCCATTCCATCTTTCCACCACATTTAAGCCTTCATTAACTTCCCGTCGTACTGCCTCCTCTTCGAGATATTGGCACAGGAAAATTGTCTTAATTACTCGACCCAATTCCAGCAAAGCTAGATAGGTAGGGTGAATAATCGGATTTTTGCTAAAACGTTTTAATATGGCTTCGGTTTCTGCCGTTCCCAACCTCAAAGCTGTGGCATACTTCACCATCTGGTCGTATTGTTGGCGAATTAAATCCCAATTAATCGGACGGGTCAGAATGGGCTGTAGATTAGGATAGGCATCACTGTGACCAGTATAAGGATGATACAACTTCTGCGTTTTAATCCGCTTGAGCCTGGGCATTAACTGAAACCCCAATAGGTGAGTAAAAGCAAAAGCCAAGTCCGATGCTTTAAGTTTTCCCTGAAGCTTCTCTGAGTCAGCCTTTTCTATGTTATTGGTTTCTTCTGTGGTGAGGAGAAGGTCAATTTGTTCGATATTTGTGGGAGTAAGTTGAGAGAAAATTTGATTACAGAACTTGGTTTCGTGTTGGTGAATAGCACTACGAGTTAAACGTTCAACCTGTTGGGGGGTTGGGGGTTCAATTTGTAATTCCCGAAACCTTTGATAGATAAGTTGAAGGAGTGGTTCAAATCTTTGTTCATTAGGCAAAATGTTTTCGATTAACCAATTAGACATCTCCTCCGAATCCGAGAGAGTAGCAGTCCGAAACCCGAATAACTGACGAATTTCCGCACGATGATTTTTAAGAGAACGTCCTTGCCAATTGTATTGAGAATACAAATTAGGGTCAATTTTTAGTTGTGAGGCGATGTAAGAGATAATAAGGTCTGGTATTTCGGCATCTGAGTCAGGAAACCGAGCCACTAGTTGAAAAGATTTTAGTAAAATGGCAAAACCAATCTGATTAGCACCGACTTTCTTATTGACCCGTTCTAATTCTTGGGGAAGAAGTGTCCAATTTTCGACGAGTTCTTCTGTATCCCAATGTGGTTTGACCATTCATTCTCAACTCCTATCAGGCAATCCCAGATTTGAGTTGAGCATAAATGAATAGATAGTCGTATTTTCAGAAATTTATCAAAAGTGCAGATTTAAGAGAGTTTGTCAAATTCAGTCAAAATAGTATATTTAGAAAACTTATTAATAAGTGGTGAAAATGGGTATCATTCATCATTAAGAAACAAAGGCTGAAACCTATACATATCAATGGTTTCAAGTCAGGGTTGCCCCAGCTTGTACCAACCTTCTATTTTCGCCTACTTCTGCGACGCTGTACTAAGCGTATCCTCGAACTTTCATCTAAAGTTTTCAGCTCGATGAAATTTTTGTTCTTCAAGTTATGAGTTAGCCATTCCCGTATGCGTTGTATGATACAGCGAATGAGCAATCCAGAACTGAGTGAACGAGAACTGGCGGTACTCCGTTCACTGGCACAGGGGATGAGTAACGCTGATATTGCGGCGGCTTTGAGCATCGGTGAAGGTACAAATCCCATGTCAATCGGATTTTGAATAAGCTAGATGTCAGCGATCGCACCCAAGCTGTGATTGTTGCCGTTAAGCGCGGCATTGTAAGTTTGTAGGACGTACTTTCGATCAAATTCGGATTCTAACTTAAGTTAGAGCCAGCTTTATACTTTGCGATGGCATGGTTAATCTATCAATTTGCACTGTAAAAAATTTAACTTGCTATAGGCGACAGCTTGAAGGCGACCACCTATATTGAATTTATGCAAGCAGTCATGCAAATGGATCGAGCAAGTAAATTGCACGTTTCCATGCTTGATACAGATGTAAAAAGATGAGCAACGAAAGTAGCCACAGGTCTTTACTTGTACCACCTTCAACTCAAGATTGGATTCAAGGTATTCTGAGTGCCAAGGTAGTGCTGGTGATGTACGGAGACTATCAATGCCCTAGAAGTGCGGACGTTTACAAGCTGATTAAAGCGATCAAACGAGAGCTTAGTGCTGCTTTTGGAGAAAATTATTTATGCTTCATCTTCCGTCATTTTCCACAAACACAGATTCATCCCCATGCTCAACGGGCAGCCCAAGTCGCTGAAGCCGCCGCCGCCCAAGGAAAGTTTTGGTTAATGAGCGATACTTTATTTGACCATCAACAAAGGTTGGAGAACGGTTATCTTGTCGAGTACGCCAATGATTTAGGGCTTGACATTCCTCAATTTCTCAAAGAGTTGTCTAAACAAGTGCATATCGATCGCATCAACGAAGATATTGAAGGCGGAATGCAGAGTGGAGTAACGACTGCCCCAGTCCTGTTTATCAATGGAATTCGGTATGCCGAGCGCTGGAACACGACGGAGTTGATGGCTGCCATGATTGCTGCAAGTCATTAAGTTCCCCGATCTTTGCTCTCAATTCATATCTGACTTGCCTGTAAGTGCTGTAAGCCATCTAATTTTGATGGCTAGACTTTGCCTATTCTGCTGAACAAAATTACCGCTTTTTGAACCATGCCAACAACTGAATTCCTGCGTATTGATTTAGTGAATTACAAATCAGTATTTCATTGAGGATAATTCTATGACACGTTTACTAGTACAAGGCAAGAATAATTCTGGGCATGAAGGTACACCTCAGACTGATTCTCTTCAGGACTCCTCAGTCAATCATGCTCTGATTGCGATCGCGCAAGAAGTCACTGAGTTGCTGAGACAAGCTTACCCGATACAAACTGACGAAATTGAAACAGGAGAAACAGAATGATACTGCAAGATAAAGTGGCGTTAGTCACCGGAGGCACATCGGGAATTGGCAGAGCAACAGCGATCGCTTATGCCAAACAACAAGCAAAGGTGGTGGTAGTTGGTCGTCGAATTGATAAAGGTGAAGAAACGGTTCGATTGATTAAGAAAGCTGACGGAGAGGCTATTTTTGTGCAAGCAGATGTTACGAAAGAAGCCGATGTTAAAGCAATAGTTGATAAAACGATTGACGTTTTTGGTCGGTTGGATATTGCCTTTAATAATGCAGGAATGGGCGGCGAAAATCCCTCATTGATTGAGCAAACAGAAGCTGAATATGACCGCACTATGAATGTCAATGTCAAAGGTGTTTGGTTGTCGATGAAATATGAAATTGCTCAGATGTTGAAACAGGGAAGTGGTGCGATCGTCAATATGGCATCTGTGGTTGGAGTCGTTGCACTTCCTAACATACTCCTCTACACCGCGAGTAAACATGCGGTAGTAGGCTTAACAAAAGCTGCTGCCCTCCAATATGCCAAAGCAGGTATTCGCATCAATGTCGTTGCACCAGCAGCAATCGAAACAGATATGTTTGAAGCTGCTACAGGTGGGCAGGATGAAGCCAAAGCTTACATAACAGGACTTCACCCGATCGGACGGGTTGGAACACCTCTTGAAGTTGCAAATGCAGTCCTGTTTTTATCATCTGACATGGCATCGTTCATAACAGGTGAAACGTTGATGGTAGATGGTGGGTATGTAGCGCAGTAGTTGAAAGGCAGTACGAAACGTTGCGACCAAGTAGCGATCGACAGCGATATGAATCCCGCAGACAGCGACTTTGCCGTAGAGCAGACCGATGACTGCCCTCGGTCGCTATGGACAGGGTGACGAGGTAGCTGGCATGGTCTCTTATCTCGCCAGTTCTGAAGCGGCTTTTGTTACGGGCGCAAGTCTCAAAATTGATGGCGGCTATACCGCTTGAACAACAGGTAATCCAGATCTGCAACCACTACAGCAATCCTAATTGGAGCCTGACGGGTCGTAGGGATGGAACCCTGGCTGGAGGCGCAGCCCTCACTCCCCTTATTCACAAGTAGGTCGTAAACGCTACAAACCTTATTCAGAGAAATTCAGAAGACATCATGATTTCGCAAAAACTCTCAGAAAAAGTTGCACTCGTCACTGGCGGCACCAGCGGCATCGGACTTGCCACTGCTAAGCGATTTGTCGCCGAAGGTGCCTATGTCTTTATCACGGGTCGTCGTTAGACTGAACTTGATGCTGCTGTAAACGAGATTGGTAAGAACGTTACTGGCATTCAGGGCGATGTCTCAAATCTGGCAGATCTCGATCGGCTTTACGCCACGATCGAGCAAGAGCAAGGTCACTTGGATGTAATCTTTGCCAATGCTGGCGTTGCCGAACAAGAATCTGACAAATCATTTTAAGAATCTGAAAGCAGTCAAGCCTTGGAACTCAAGACACTTTAGATAGATAAAACCAGGAGTATTTAATCATGGTTAAAGAGCAAACTGTAGACGGACAAGCAAATTTACAAGCAACTACCAATTTGACACCAGCCCAGGAGTATTTGCAAGCACTTTGGGAAGAGCATCTGCGACACGAGTTTGGCACTCACAGTACTGAAGATGCCCTCGCTACGATGCTTGAAGATGCTTACGTTAACCACATCCCGGTAATGACTGGGGGAGTCGGGAAACCAGCAGTGCGCGAGTTTTATTCCAAATACTTGATTCCACAGATGCCGCCCGACATGGAGTTGACCCCAATCTCGCGCACGATCGGGACTAATCAACTCGTCGATGAAATGGTGGCTAAGTTCACTCATACCATTCAGATGGACTGGATGCTACCCGGCATTGCTCCGACTCTTAAACGTGTTGAAGTGCCAGTGGTAGCGATTATTCGGTTCCGTGACGGCAAGCTAGCCCATGAACACATCTACTGGGATCAGGCGAGTGTATTGATTCAACTTGGCTTGCTCGATCCTGGTACGCTGCCCGTTGTAGGGGTTGACAGTGCGCGCAAGGTACTTGATCCGAGCTTGCCCTCAAACGCACTGATCGATCGTGCCAGCGATCGCGACTAAGCGTAGGAGCCAGCAAATATCAATGCCTAAACCCGCCATTTTGCAACCAGGATCGCAACTCGCCTGACCCAGCCACGTTCTATACCCGTGGTGAAAAAGGCTATCTGGATTATCCAGCCCTAGCAAAAGTTTAGAAACTTAGAAAACGAAACAACTCACATGAAAGTTTTGATTGTTCTTGCACACCCAGAGTCGAAAAGCTTTAACGGAGCAATGTTTCAGACAGCAATTGACACGTTCAAAGACTCTGGGCATGATGTTCAATATTCAGATCTCCATACCATGAGATTTGACCCTGCATCCGATCGCCGCAACTTTACGTCTGTCAAAGATCCTGACTACTTTAAGCAGCAACTTGAAGAGATGTATGCAACTGAAGTTGGAGGATTCATTCCAGAAATTGAAGCTGAGATCCAAAAACTGGAATGGTGCGATCTGATGATTTGGCAATTCCCTTTGTGGTGGTTCAGTGTCCCTGCAATTTTGAAGGGGTGGGTCGATCGCGTCTTTGTTATGGGGCGTGTTTACGGTAATGGACATATTTATGAAACGGGCAGATTTCGAGGTAAGCAAGCAATGCTCTCGTTGACCACAGGTAGCACAGAAGAGGACTATCTTGCAGGCGGTTTTAACGGTGATATCCATGCTATTCTGCGCCCAATTCAGCGAGGGATGCTGCAATTCGCTGGTTTTGACGTTCTTGCTCCGCAGATTGTTTATGCCCCCGTTCGCCAAACAGATGCAGTTCGTCAACGTATCTTAAATGATTTTTCGCAACGATTGCGAACCATTGAACGTGAGTTGCCGATCGCCGTAGGTCAGTATTGATCGGCATGGAACTGGCGGGACTGGATTTATGGGGCACGCAGCCAGGATCGTACTCATCCTGGTTGTAGGAGGCGCTTCTTATTGCTGGCTCCTACACGTATTGCTCATTGAGTTTTTGACAAAGTGACACAGCCATTCACAACAAGAGGTAACTATCATGATGCTGAAAGACAAGGTTGCTTTAGTGACGGGAGGAACATCGGGCATTGGTAGAGCTACTGCGATCGCTTATGCCCAACAACAAGCAAAGGTGGTGGTGGTGGGTCGTCGAATGGATGAAGGTGAAGAAACTGTTCGATTGATCAAGGAAGCTGGCGGAGAGGCGATTTTTGTGCAAGCAGATGTCACGAAAGAAGCCGATGTTGAAGCAATGGTTGATAAAGCGGTTGGCGTTTTTGGTCAGTTAGATATTGCCTTTAATAATGCAGGAACTGTCGGCGAAAATCCCTCATTGATTGAGCAACCAGAAGCTGAATACGATCGCATGATGAACGTCAATGTCAAAGGCGTTTGGTGGTCGATGAAATATGAAATTGCTCAGATGTTGAAACAGGGAAGTGGTTCGATCATCAATACGGCATCTGCAAATGGAGTAGTTGCACTTCCTAGCGTACCTCTCTACACCGCGAGTAAACATGCGGTAGTAGGCTTAACAAAAGCTGCTGCCCTCCAATATGCCAAAGCAGGTATTCGCATCAATGTCGTTGCACCAGCAGCAATCGAAACAGATATGTTTGAAGCTGCTACAGGTGGGCAGGATGAAGCCAAAGCTTACATAACAGGACTTCACCCGATCGGACGGGTTGGAACACCTCTTGAAGTTGCAAATGCAGTCCTGTTTTTATCATCTGACCTGGCATCGTTCGTAACAGGTGAAACGTTGATGGTAGATGGTGGGTATGTAGCGCAGTAGTCGAACGACAGTGCGACACGTTGCGACCAAGTAGCAATCGACCTGCATCATCTGCTCGATCACTCTCCGTGCCGTTGGTTCCTCAAGGGCATCCCGGTAGTACGCAGTGTTTGATTGAGCAGTAATACATCCAAAGGAGTCCATCATGACGACAACACTTGCAGGCAAAGTTGCACTGGTAACGGGTGGTTCTCGCGGTTTAGGAGCGGTGATCGTAGGGTATGCGAAAGATCAAAACTTTTACACTCACAATTAACGAAAGGAAAAGAAATGGCTGAAAAATTTGGTGCAAAATCGACCGCCGACGAGGTGCTTTCCGGCATTAATCTCAAGGGAAAGCGATTTCTCATTACGGGTGCATCGTCAGGCATTGGGCTTGAAACCGCCCGCTCACTGGTCTCTCACGGCGCTAGCGTCGTCGGCGCGGTCAGGAACCTCGCTAAAGCTGAGCCAGCTACTGCATCGGTTCGTGATGCCGCGTCGCAGGGCGGCAGCCTGGAGTTGATCAATCTCGATCTGGCATCCTTGCAAAGCGTTCATGCCTGTGCGGATAAACTGTTGGCTGACGGTCAACCGTTCGATGCCATCATCGCTAACGCTGGCGTTATGGCAACTCCGTTCGGTCGAACGATCGACGGCTTTGAAGTCCAGTTCGGAACCAACCATCTTGGTCATTTCGCCCTGATCAATCAGATCGAGCCGCTGCTCGTCGATAATGGACGGCTGGTAGTCCTGTCGTCGCTCTCACATCGCGGTGCCGATATCGACTTGGACGATCCGAATTTTGAGCAGCAGGCATACGATCCATGGGTCGCCTACAGCCGATCGAAAACCGCCAATTCCCTGTTCGCTGTGGAGTTTAACAGGCGGCATCGCGATCGCGGCATTCGGGCTGCTTCGGTGATGCCCGGAAACAGTCTCACGGACCTGCCCCGCCATTTCTCGCCAGAGGATTTGCAGGAACTTTTGCAGACCGTTGACGCAGCGCACCGAAGCGGGTCTGCCGCCGAAAGAGTTGAAAGAAATTCCGCAGGCAGCCGCAACGTTGGTCTGGGCAGCAGTCGTAGCTGACAAAGACGAGATCGGCGGACACTATCTCGAAGATTGTGCAGTTGCGCCGATCAATGACACGCCCAACCCGTTTGCCGACGGCGTAAGGTCGTATGCACTTGACGCTAACAAAGCTAAGCAGCTTTGGGCGAAAAGCGAGGAATTGATCAGCGCTGTATCCTAAAGGTTTTCGACTTTTGTCACTAAAATTCAGATGCGTTTACCCTGGGATTTGGAATAGTCAGGAAAAACTATTCATGAGAAAGTTCATTCTTCGGTTAGTTATTATCGTTCTGGTTGTCAGTGTGCTTGTTGGCTCTGGTTGGCTGAATCGCGCAACTCCTGCTTCAACCTGTGACATCGCAACTCGCTCTACCCAAATCGGGAGTGGAACGCTTTCCTATAATCAAGCAGGGACAGGACAGCCGATTTTACTGCTGCATGGATTATTTGCCGAGAAAGAGCAGTGGAATGGCATGATGTGCGAGTTGGCTAGAGCAGGCTATCAAGCGATCGCACCCGATCTACCCGGTTATGCCAAGAGTACTGGATTTACCGTGAAAGACTATGCACTAGAGAATCAGGTAGCCCTCTTGCACCAGTTTGTCGAGCAGCTAAAGATTCAATCCCTTGATGTTGCAGGTAGCTCGATGGGGGGCACGATCGCAGTCCTTTACAGCCAGCTTTATCCCAACCAAGTTCGCAGCCTCGCCTTTATCGGTTCACCGCTAGGCGTAACGAATTGGGCAACTAGCGTCAGGAAATCGATTATTGAGGGCATCAATCCCTTTATTCCGATTACCAAAGAGCAGTTCGATCTAGAAATCAGTCTGCTTTTCGTGACGCCTCCTACGATTCCGGATGAGGTCAAAACCGAGAAAGTGAACGATTATGTGAATCGTAATCGAAATTATCAGCAGACTTGGGACATTGTGAATCTTTATGATGATGTGCTTTGTCAGTTGCCTCACAGTCGGGTTCCAACCCTGGCGATTTGGGGTCAGGAAGACAAAATCTATGATATTCGGGATGTCGAGCGCTCACATCGCTGTCTTCCAGGGAGTCAAATTATTCAATTACCCAAAGCAGGACATTTGCTGTTGATCGAAAATGCTCAGGAAGCAGCATCGAATTATCTTGGTTTTCTGAAAACAATCAAAAATCGATAGACGAATCAAGCCTTCAGCAATTACCCGATCGACTACCAAACTTGTCGTGGTGATTACAAGGAACTGGTTCGATTAGCCGCCATTCTTGGAGTCGATGTTTCAGGGGTGATTGAGGCAATTAGCGAAGCTGTGACTGATTTCAAGGTGGGAGACAACGTATATTACTCGCCGCAAGTTTTTGGAGAATTCGGTAGCTATGCTCAGAATGGATCGTACAAAAATGAGTATTCAGCAATTAATCACGCCTGAAAAGCACGACTTAGGTGGGTTTAGCGTACAGCGCATCTTACCGAGTGAAACCCTAAAAATGGTTGGACCTTTCATCTTCTTTGATCACTTGGGCCCAGCTATTTTCCCGGCTGGAAAAGGCGTCGATGTTAGACCCCATCCACACATCAATTTAGCGACGGTTACCTATTTGTTTGAAGGAAGCCTTCTGCATAGAGATAGTCTAGGTACAGTACAAGAGATTTTTCCGGGCGAGGTGAACTGGATGACAGCGGGCAAAGGTATTGTTCATTCTGAGCGATCGTCCGAGAGCTTTAGAGAGAAAGAATCTACTCTTCACGGCATTCAGACCTGGATTGCCCTCCCCGAAACCGCTGAAGAAGTTGAACCCAGCTTTTCACATTATCCGGCAACTGATTTACCGAGGTGGATTCAAACAGGCACCAGCGCGACCTTGATCGCCGGTAGCTACCAGTCTCACCAATCACCCGTTAAAACCTACTCTGCTACTCTTTACCTAGCGCTCGTTTTCACGGAGGGTAGTCAATTTCAGCTAGCGCCAACAGAAGGTTTAGAGAGGGCCGTTTATAGCGTCACCTCCGGCCTGTTCGTAAATGGAGAGCCGTTAGAGCCATATCGTCTAGCCGTTTTAGCGCCGGATGAATCAGTAAATATCAGTGCGGGGGCTGAGGCAAAAGCAATGATTATCGGCGGGGCACCAGTGGGCGATCGCACAAAGTACTGGAACTTTGTGTCGAGCCGCTCAGCGCGTATCGAGCAGGCAAAACGAGATTGGCAAGACCGCCGCTTCCCGGCGGTTCCCGGTGAAACTGAATTCATTCCGCTCCCTGATAATTCAGATCACGGTAGTAGCGCGCCCCTCTGAGCTGACAATGGTTGGGCGGTTTTGCTGAGCGAGAGAACAGCAGCTTAACTCGTACACCAAGGCTTTCTACTATTTCGGATTAAGTCTATTTCATTCGCAAAATGCTTGGGAAATGATATGGAAGTTGGAATTGACAGTTTTGCCTCGGTTGGAACGAGTGAAAATGGTGAAACGGCGGATGCCACGCAGTCCATCGCCGAACTGCTGGAGAGAATAGAGCAGGCGGATCGTTCCGGCTTGGATATCTTCGGTATTGGCGAGCATCATCGGCATGAATTTTTAGATTCGGCAAACGCGGTTATTCTCGCCGCTGCCGCCGCACGCACCGAGCGCATCCGTCTAACTAGCGCGGTTACGGTGCTGAGCGCGGCTGACCCGGTGCGCGTGTTTCAACAATTCGCCACGCTCGATTTGATTTCAAAAGGTCGCGCCGAAATGGTTGTCGGGCGCGGCTCGTTCACCGAAGCCTTTCCGCTATTCGGATTTAGTCTCGGCGACTACGACGAGATTTTCGCTGAAAAGCTCGAACTCTTGCTCAAAATTCGGGACAATGAAACGGTCGATTGGTCGGGCAAATTTCGCCCCGTGCTGGAAAACCAAGCGATTTATCCGCGTCCGCTGCAAAAGCCGTTTCCCATCTGGATCGGGGTCGGCGGTACGCCACAATCCTTTCTCCGCGCCGGAATGCTTGGACTGCCGCTCGTGGTCGCCATTATCGGCGGCGAAACGCATCGCTTTCGCTCGCTCGTCGATTTATACCGCGACGCCGGAAAGCGCGCCGGGTACGCGCCCGAAACATTGAAAGTTTCATTGCATTCAATCGGTTATGTCGCCGACACGACCGAACAAGCCGTTGAAGAGTTCTTTCCGGGCTACGCCGAAACCTTCACTAGAATCGGCAGAGAGAGAGGCTGGCCGCCCGTTACGCGCGCCGCTTTTGACGCGCAGCGCGGTGCGACCGGCGCGTTACTGGTTGGCAGTCCCAAAGAAGTGGCGGAGAAAATCCGCCGTCATAGCGAATCGCTCGGCGGCATTTCGAGAGTAACTTTTCAAATGGACAACGCGCAGATGAATCACGCCCAACTGATGCGCTCCATTGAACTGATTGGAATGCAAATGTCGCCACTCTTGAACGATTAAAATATGCTCACGATCGTAGACAACCTAGCCATCGTTCTATATACAGCTCAAAAGAAACATTGGGTGAAATTGAGGCAACCGCATCATTGTAATTTAGGTGCCCAAAACTATGAATTCACAAACAGCTCAAACCACCACCACTGCTGACGAGTCGGCAATCCGTGATTTTCTTCACCAGATGATTGATGCTTGGAATCGAGGCAGCGGTGAAGACTTTGCTGCTCCGTTTAGTGAAACTGCCGACTTCATCGCGTTCGAGGGAACGCATCTCAAGGGTCGAAAAGAAATAGCTGAATTTAACCAGCAAGCCTTCGACACCGTTGTCAAAGGAACACGCCTGGAGGGTGAGGTGAATTTCGTCCACTTCCTGAATTCTCAACTTGCTCTCATGAGCGGAGTTGTCAGGGTAATGCTGCCCGGACAACCCGAAACTTCACCGTCACGAGATTCGATGCAGCTATTCGTCGTGATGAAACGTGATCAAGATTGACAAATTGAAGGGCTACTCAATGCCCGGAAGTTGACGCTAGAACGGCAATTTTTCCTGGACGAGTTTGACTCGCTGAGTGAAGAGGCTCAACGTCAAGTAACCGATCTCGTTATAGATATCAAGCAGGCTTCACTTCAATCGCGTGAGTAAACAAAGAATTCGGCAACGATCGCGAATGAAATAAGAATCTGAAAGAAGTTAAGCATAGGAACACCATGAATAAGCCCAAGTTTTTTGTTACCCCCGGCTATGGGGAATACATGCTGAATAACTTGCATTACTCGCAAGCGGTAAAAATTGGCGATCGCGTAGAAATATCTGGACAAGGTGGCTGGGATGACAATCTGCAAATTCCCGAATCGCTTGCGGATGAGATTGATCAGGCGTTTCGGAACATAGAGCGAACCCTGGCAACTGCTGGTGCGGGTTGGGAGCATGTTGTCCACGTTAATTCCTACCATGTTGGTGGGTTTCCCCCAGAAGTTAACGATGTGATGGTCAAGCTATTTCGTCATTACATGCCCAACCACGCCCCAATTTGGACAGAGCTAGGCGTCGCAGCCCTTGCGCTACCAACGATGCGGATTGAAATCCGCGTTACGGCAATTGTTCCGTGAGTTTTGCACAAGCGGCAATGGGTTATTGCTAAGTTAGGGATTTACCTCCGCTGAGTGGTACCGAAATCCCGTCACTATTTATTCTGAATCAAGGAGGGTTGGCACAGATGGAATCTATGCAGGCAGCCGTGTTAACTGCGTTTGGTGATGCTGAGAAGTTTGAGATTCAAACTGTTCCCACACCAAAACTGAAGGCGAATCAGGTGTTAGTCAGAGTTTGTGCAACCTCGATTAACCCGGTCGATTACCAAACTCGTCGTGGTGATTACAAGGAACTGGTTCAATTACCCGCCATCATTGGAGTCGATGTTTCAGGAGTGATTGAGGCAATTGGCAAAGCTGTGACTGATTTCAAGGTGGGAGATGAAGTGTATTACTCGCCGCAAATTTTTGGAGAATTCGGTAGCTACGCTCAGTATCATGTGGCTGATGCAGCGATTGTTGCATTGAAGCCTGCAAATCTATCGCACATTGAAGCAGCTTCTTTTCCGCTTGCGGGCGGAACTGCTTGGGATTGTCTAGTGACTAGGGGCAATCTACAAGTTGGTGAAACAGTTCTCATCCATGCGGGTGCGGGTGGAGTAGGTTCGATCGCAGTTCAACTCGCCAAAGCGATAGGGGCATACGTTTTTGCGACCTGTAGTTCTAGAAACCGAGATTTCGTGACAGAACTGGGCGCAGATCGGGTGATTGATTACAAAAATGAAGATTACGTAGAAGTCATTCGTCAGGAAACAAATGGACTGGGTGTGGATTTAGTTCTAGATACGATTGGCGGAGAAACAATTCAGCGTAGTCTAGATATCATTCGTCCCTTCGGTAGACTCGTGAGCATTGTAGACATTGCAACTCCGCAATCGCTTCTTGAAGCATGGGGCAAGAATCTGACGATTCATTTTGTTTTGACACCCCAGTACCGAGCAAAATTAGAGGCTTTGACAAAACTGATCGAGCGTCATCAGCTTCGCCCAGTGATTGATTCAGTATTTTCTTGGGATCAGGTCGTTCTGGCACATCAGCGTCTAGAGCAGGGAGGAACACGGGGCAAAATTGTGCTGAAGTTTACAGAAAATTAGACCAGCTTTACAGCGTTGGTAATTGCTAAACGGATCGGAGTTTGATTGTGTGCTGAAGGTCAACATTGACAGGACTTACGCAACTGGCACAACGCGAAGGGTGAAGTAGTACAAATGCACTCTT
>NZ_JCACKQ010000056.1:0-43030 GCF_059505465.1 Symplocastrum torsivum
ATTCCCAATTCCCAATTCCCAATTCCCAATTCCCAATTCCCAATTCCCAATTCCCTACTCCCCACTCTCATCTAAAGTATTCACTTCCGGTAGAGCCTGATCAGGAATCGCTAAAGCTAACTGATAGAGTTGACGCCGAGGAAGTTTGGTGAGTTGCGCTAACTGGCGCGATGCTTGCGATCTCGATACTCCTTGAGCAATTATCTGTTGCAACTCTGCTTTTAGAGCATCTTCTGATAGCACTGTTGTCACAACTTGAGCGCCCGTAACAACTAAAGTAAATTCTCCCTTGGGTTCACGCTGGGTATAGTGAGCGATCGCATCCTCAATTGTGCCTCGCCAGAACTCTTCATACAACTTCGTTAACTCTCGTGCCACAACGATCTGACGGTCTTTTCCCAAATGGTCTGCCAAATCTTGCAGACTCTTTCGTAAGCGATGAGGAGATTCGTAAAAAACTAAAGTTCTAGATTCTGCTTCCAGAGATTCTAGACGTGTTCGCCGCTCTTGACCACTTGCAGGTAGAAAGCCTTCAAACACAAATCGGTCTGTTGGGAGTCCTGCGGCGCTGAGTGCGGTAATGGCAGCCGTAGCCCCAGGAATGGGTACAACTGTTATCCCGGCTTCATTACAAGCTTTAACTAACTCATAGCCAGGGTCTGAGATTCCCGGTACTCCAGCATCCGTAACCAATGCGATCGCTTTTCCCTCATGCAGTTGACTGAGTAACTCTGGAAGACGTTGAACTCGATTGTGTTCGTGATAGCTCAACTGAGGTGTATGTATCTGAAAATGCTGCAATAGTTTTCCCGTATGGCGTGTATCTTCTGCTGCGATCGCATCTACCGATTGCAAAATCCGTACCGCCCGAAAGGTCATATCTTCCAGGTTGCCAATCGGCGTTCCTACTACATAAAGCGTTCCTAGTTCCATGAAAATTATGGCTGTTGTTCTTGTAGTTCCCGCTCATCTACTCGGTAGATATGTACTTGATTGCGCCCTTGCTTCTTTGCAGAGTAGCAAGCCGTATCTGCTGCGTTTAGAATATTTTCTGGATTTAAACGGCAGTCGTTGATTGATACAAGCCCAATACTAATACCAAGGGTAAAGGTTTGGTCTTGCCACACAAATCGGAACTCTTGAATAGACTTGTGCAGTTTCTGAACAACTCGTGTGGCTTCCTCTAAAGAACATTGATAAAGTAGCAACCCAAATTCATCACCGCCTAAGCGAGCTAAAGTATCCGATTTGCGGCACCGATTTTGCAGTAAGGCGCTGATTTGGCGTAGCAGTTCATCACCAGCCAGATGACCACAGGTATCATTAACAATTTTGAAGTGGTCTAAGTCCATGTAACAAAGTGTGCATTCCTGATCGGAAGCCCTCGCCGTACTAACGACTCTCTCTAAGCACTTCTCAAATTCACGGCGATTCACTAAATCCGTGAGAGCATCGTGGCTTGCTTGCCAGGAGAGTTGCTCATTTACCTTTGTCAGTTCAGCCGTTCGCGCTCCCACCAGTTCTTCTAAGTGTTCTTGGTAGAGTCGTAGCGCTGTATCTGACTGCTTGCGCTCTGTGATATTTTCTACCATGGCAATGCAGAATTGGGGATTGTCTTCGGCATCACGCACCAAGGAAACAGTGAGATGTCCCCACACCATCTGCTTCTGTTTGGTGATATAAATCTTTTCTAGCTGGTAGAAGTCGCGAAGACCCTCGACCATCTCTTGATAAAGCTCCGCTTCAGTTGAGATAAAGTCTGAATGAGTGAATTGTGTGAAATGCATCCTACTCAATTCGTTTTCGCTGTAGCCCAGCATCTTTTGGAAAGCTGGGTTTGCTGCCATAAGTTCTCCAGAAACGTCCGCAAGTACAATTCCAGTTGCCGCATCCTCAAAGATTAAACGAAAGCGAGTTTCGCTTTGTTTAAGTGCAGCTTCGGCTAAGATGCGATCACCAATTTCCTGAGCGAGTTTTTGATTAGTTGCTTCTAATTGAGCAGGGCTAGGCAGCGCTAAAGCTTGAGGAATTAAGCCAAATAGTTCTATAGCTGTGTACAAGGAAATTAACGCTGTAGTCAGCTTAATCCCTCCAGACAGCCAATAGTCCGGATGCCAGAGTGTCCAGACAGCCATCAGATGACTTGTTCCACAAGAAATGATGAACGCCCCAAACATTAGAAAGATTCCTTGAAAGGGCATATCCCGTCGCTTGTGGACGAAGTAGATTAGCATAATTGGAATTGAAAAATACGCTAACCCAATTAGTGAGTCTGACGCTACGTGTAACCAGACAAGTTCTGGCTTCCACAGGTAGCAGTGACCATGGGGGATGAAAGAGCTTGAGGAAAAGAAATTTTTTACAGGTTCCAGCATGAATCGCTACTGCTCCTTAAGAGCGGATAACAAACAATATGCCTAACGTGTCCATATTGTCTTCCCTCCAAGGGACAACACATGTTGAAGCAAAACCTGAAATTTAAACTCTACAATTTTGAGCGTCAGCCTGAACTGGAGAGAGTCGATGGCAAGAAAGGGACTTTTTGTTGGAATGGTAACGTTAGATCTGGTTTATCTAACCGAAAAGCTTCCGGATAACAATCAAAAAACTGTTGCTTCTGACTACACTGTTACCGCTGGTGGACCAGCCACGAATGCAGCAGTAACGTTTAGTTACCTGGGTAATCAAACAACACTACTCGGTGTCGTTGGCACTCACCCAATCACCTACTTAATTCGAGGTGATTTAGAAAATTATGGAGTGACTGTTGCTGATCTTGCCCCTACTACTACTGAACCGCCACCTGTTTCTTCTATCATCGTTACCGAAACCACTGGCGATCGCGCCGTGATCTCAATCAATGCTACTAGGATACAAATTAGTGCTGAACAACTGCCTACAACTATTGGCTTAGATGTTGTCGATTTAGTGATGATTGATGGTCATCAAATGCTGGTTGGATTTGCGATCGCTCAAATCGCAAAAAATAATAATATTCCAATTGTCATTGATGGAGGTAGCTGGAAGCCTGGATTTGAAGAAATATTGCCATTTGTGGATTATGCAATTTGCTCGGCTAATTTCTATCCACCAGGTTGTACTACTTGTGAGGAAGTCATTGCTTATCTTGCTGCTATGGGGATTCCTCACATTGCCATCACCCAAGGCGAAAAACCAATCCAATACCTTAGCGATGGTGTATCAGGTGAATTGCCAGTCCCCCAGATTAATGCCGTTGATACGATGGGGGCGGGTGACATCTTCCACGGTGCTTTCTGTCACTACATCCTAGAGCAAAACTTTACCGATGCCCTAAACGCTGCGACAAAAATTGCCTCTCGTTCTTGTGAATTCTTTGGGACTCGTCGCTGGATGGAAAACGATTCCAATCCTGGTTGATAAGCGACAACAAATTTAACTTACATACTCTACTGGTTCTTATTGACTGTTGACACTCCTATTTACCCAGCGAACAGTCAACGAAATAAGGCTTGGAGTTGAGAATCGTAACAAAATACTGCTTGAAAGGAAGATGTTGAAAGCTTCAAGCTAAAGCAGAAATCTCACTGACTACCTTCATCCGTCCCCGACGCAAGGCACGCAATAAGCGATCAATTGCATCTCTCTCTTCTTGGGTGAGGGAATCTTCTAGCAGTGCAGCCATTAACCCATATCGGTCAGCTAGTGTAATTGTTCCAGAAGTGCTGACATGAGCAAATAAATCGGAGATAGCACCAGGTAAGAGGCGAACTTGAACGTACATCGGACTCCATAGAACTCGATACTCTTACTATGAGTCGTTTTACATCGGTTAGAAGTGATTGAACACGAACAATCATCGTGACAATTACCCACTTTTTAGGTGAGTCAAGTCGATTTTTTGGGTGACATTACTGTTGTTTTTGTGTGAGTTACGTGCTAATGAATGGTGATATATATCGTTGTGTTTTGTGAGCTTAGTCACAATTAGTAATACTCTGCTGGTTCGATCAAAGCTGGTAGGGAGTTTGCGGAGCTTACCTCAGATGAATAAAAAGCGATCGCGTTCCCTTCGTGACTTCAAAAACAGCTAAGACAATCAACGAGGAGGCGCAGGTGACGTAAGCACTACCACAACTGTTCCTTGTGCAAGTTGTAAAAACTGTCTATTTGCTCCTCTATCTCTAAATTGCGATCAATATGATGCGAATAACCTATTAAAGATTTCCGTTGAGGTAGAAATGACAATGCAATCACCATTGAATAACCAAGTCCACAGTACAGGTTGGATTGTTCAAGCTTGGGCTTCTTTTGTCCTGTCTGTTGGGGCTATGAGTGTTGGTATTCTGAACCTGCCTGTGGATAATTGGGTAAAAGGTTATATGGGAATGGGTTTAGCCTTCACGGTTGGCTCTACAATCAGCATGGCGAAAACCACTAGAGACAACCACGAAGCCAAAAGACTAACAGCTAGAGTCGATGAAGCAAGAGTGGAGAAACTTCTCAGTGAACACCACCCTCTTAAATAAAAGCAAATCCCCAATTGCATTTAAGCATTGAGGATTGTTCGACTAAGAAGCTGTACCAAACCGACTGTTCGTTTTTTGTATTAAAAGTTAATAATGGCTTTTCTTTTTATTCTGTTGATTCAGCTTCTTACGCCGAGCTAGGGTAGCAACGACACTAGGGTCAAGTGGATAGCCGACAAGTGGAATTACCTGATATTGCCGCTCTTCTTCAAGATGTTTCAGTTCGGTGTAATCAACCCAATGAATGCAATCGACTGGACAGGTGTCAATTGCTTCTTGAATCACCTCTTCTGAATCCCCATCTTGCTGAACTACACGCGATCGCCCGTAGTCTGGTTCGATATAAAATGTATTCCGGGCAACATGGGCACAATGCTTGCAACCAATACAGGTGATTTCATCAACATAAACACCCTTTTGCCGTAACGTCCCTCCCAGTTCTGGCTCCAAACCTGAACGCTCTGGAGCATCCCGGAAGATACCTCCTAATTCTGGCTCTAGACCCGAACGCTCCAGTGACGATGAGGAATCAGACATTAAGCACTCCAGCGCTGTACTACCAAGCGGATTGAACCATCCTGATTTTGTTGTTGTTCGGCAACTTGAAAGCCTTGCTTAGCAGTTTCTTGCATTACGGTATGGTAGGCATAACGCTGGGTTACCCGATTGAGGAAACCATCGACAGACAAGGGCTGCTGCCAGTACTGCAAGTCGGCAACGAGTTCGTATTCATTTCCATTCCAACTAAAACCAATGTCATAGTCATTGTCTTGTTCTATGACGACTTCGGCAGTGCGGGTCTGACCTTGGTATCCTCGAACTGAGCGAGGGCCAGATTTCCAGTCAACTCCCAAGTCTGACAGAGCCGCTTGCAAAGAGACAACGTTGCGGATTTGTGTTTTAATGTTGCTGAAATGTGACATCTTAGTTTGAAATAATTTACTTTATATTGAACAAAAAAAACTTACCAATTGCTGAATGTCGCTTGAGCGGTTGCTGTTGCTGACTGCTTCAACGGCTGGGCAAAATATTCTGATGTCTGCTCTTGAGAGACGACTCGCCCCAATTGAGCTTCGATGGCTGCTGTCACCTCTGCACAAGAGGCTCCAACAATACCAGTAACTTTTTCCTGTACTCGACCATCTGGATAGATGACAAACTCCAAGGTTTCCATGCTCATGGCTGACTGTTGGGTAATCCTCAATTCCGGGTGGATAGTGATTTTAGCGATCGCTTGCGCGGAGCCTTCATACCTGTTTACTAACCAATTAATTGGCTAGTAAACAGGTAATCAATCGTGAGCAATCGCCTCACTCCGAATCATATTTCAACAAAACTTAGTAAAAAGCCGGGATCGTACTCTAGTCTTTAAGTAGTTTCTCTTAACTTTATACTGCCGTCAAGCTATGACATTCCCTAAATAATAGGTGTTAATAAAACTATACATATCCAAATTTAACCTTACTTGTGTCTTTGGGCTGATCTGTAGAGCCAGGAACTCAGATAATTAAAGTCTGTTTTATTGAAGTCAGGCATTATGAGTGAAAAGCAAAGCACCAGTCCAGCTAATGTGACAACGGCTGATTCTCTAATAACGACACCAGTACGGGTAGGCGTTCTGGGCTTTGGGGGGTTAGGGCAAGCCGCCGCCAGAGTCCTTGCCCCCAAGCGTGAAATGATTTGGGTAGCCGCCGCTGACCAAAAAGGTTATGCCTATGAGGCGACTGGATTGAATCCTGATACCTGTATCGCTACTTACGCCTCTCAGGGTTCATTAGGTTATTTAGAGCCAACGGGTACCCTCAGCAACCACAGTATTTCAGACTTAATTGAACAAGCGTCTGTTGATGGGTATTTTCTAGCATTGCCAAATTTGCCCAACACCTTTATGTCATCCGTAGCACGTCAATTTATTCAAGCTGGATGGCAAGGTGTGTTAGTCGATGCCCTGAAGCGTACCAGTGCAGTCGAGCAGTTGCTGGAGTTACAAGCTGAACTCCAAGCAGCAGGCATCACTTACATGACGGGCTGTGGTGCGACACCAGGGTTATTAACAGCCGCCGCCGCTTTAGCCGCTCAAAGTTATGCCGAGATTCATCAGGTGAAAATTACCTTTGGGGTCGGGATTGCGAATTGGGAAGCTTACCGGGCAACGATTCGAGAGGATATTGCTCACCTCCCTGGTTATGATGTTGAACGTGCTAGGGAAATGAGTGATGCTGAGGTGGAAGCTTTACTAGAAAAGACGAACGGCATCTTGAGCCTGGAGAATATGGAACACGCCGATGATGTGATGTTGGAACTAGCGGGAATTTGTCCGCGCGATCGCGTTACTGTTGGTGGTATTGTTGATACACGCAACGCCAAAAAACCTCTTAGTACCAATGTCCAAGTGACTGGTCGTACCTTCGAGGGCAAAATTTCGACTCATACCTTTACCCTTGGTGATGAAACCAGCATGGCAGCCAATGTTTGTGGTCCCGCATTCGGCTACCTCAAAGCCGGAGTGTCGTTGCACCAACGAGGGATTTATGGTTTATTTACGGCTGCCGAAGTGATGCCGCAGTTTGTCAGATAGTTTGGCAGAAATCAATGAGAGGTGGTCTTAATACTTAAACCTTAGTAGTTAGTAGGCTTTCTTGCTACTAACTACTAAGAACTAACAACCAACCATCAAGCCGGAGGACTTTCAGGAGACAACGTTCCTAACTCTTCCTCCTCCATAATTTCTGGCATCTCCACAATAAAAGGTAGACTTGCACCCAACAAGCCTCGTTGAATTCGTTGAGGAGTCTCTGGAAATACAACAAACAGTGGATAAATGCGATTATCTCCCTCGCTAAGTACGTGTTGATAGCGGATAGGCATCAACCACTCGTAGTCTTTGTCTAACAACACTTGTGTTTGACGCCAACGACTTAATAAGTCGGAAAAGTCCTCGTGAGGGCGATGGATAAAGACAAGAATCTCAACCCCCATCTTAATTTTCCATTCCGGATCGCACATCAAAATAGCAACATCACAGGGCAAGCAAACAGCTCCCTGTAAGCTAGTAAGACCACTGGCAGTGTTATGTCCTGGTGGTTGAGGATTGCGGATACGCACAATCGGCAAGGGAATCGTAATCACGCTTTCGTCGGGTCGGCGCATACTCGGAATCATCTCTAGATACGGCCGATATTTCTTAAGCAGTGCGATCGCTGCCTCATGATTGCTGTACTCCGCTAAGCTAGCTTCGTAATCCGATTGCTTAATAGGCATTTTTCTAGATTTAAAGAGCGATAATTAACTAAATTTTTCTTAACAGTCTAGTAAAGCGGATTAGCCAGATGACTTCTAAACAAATAGAGGGTTTGCACGTCCTCAGACCTCTGAATCAACGATGAAAACCCTCTGCTAAAAAGCCACAGGAACTTAAAACTTCCTATTCTTGCTTTAAGCCGTTTGACTTCTATCCCAAAGCATCATAGACCTTAAATAGAGGCAGATACATGGAAAGCAGAATTACAGCTACCATCCCTGCCAAGAGAACCATCATGATCGGTTCAATGAGGCTAGTTAGTGCTTTAACAGCTTGCTCTACTTCATCTTCATAGAAGTCAGCTACCTTCATCAGCATGGCATCCAACTCACCCGTTTCTTCACCAATACTGATCATCTGAATTGCCAAGAGTGGAAACACTTGATCTCGTTGCAAGGCAAGGCTAATCATCCCACCTTGTTGAATATCTTGCTTCGCTGCCTCCACAGCATTGGCAATGACTTGGTTGCCAGAGGTATCGCGAACAATATCTAATGCTCCGAGAATTGGTACTCCTGAACGAGTCAACGTCCCAAAAATTCGACAAAACCGAGCAACTGCCGCTTTTTGATTCAAATCACCAAATAGGGGCATTTTCAGCAAAAAGCCATCGATTTGTAAACGACCAATTGGTGTCTTGTAATACCACCGGAAGGCGATGCTGACAATGATGATAAAGGCGATCGGAATAATGATTCTCCAGCTTCTGAGGATTTCGCTTATATTGACCATAAATTGGGTCAAAGCTGGTAACTCTACACCCAACTCCTCAAAAATCTCAGCAAAAATCGGGATTAAAAACACCGTCATCGCGAAAAAGACAAGAACCGCAATGATGCCAACTGCCACAGGGTAAGCCAAGGCTGACTTGACTTGGTTTCTCAACCGTGCCATGTCCTCAAGAACTTTGGCTAATCGGTTTAGTACCTCGTCAAGAACACCCCCAACCTCGCCAGCCTGAACCATGCTAACGTACAAGGTGTCAAAACACTCTGGGTGTTTACGCATTGCCTCAGAGAGATTTGTTCCCTGCTGCACCTCACCGCTAATAGCAACTAGGGCTTTTTTCAGCTTTGGCTTAGGACACTGTTCTGATAAGACACCAAGGCAGCGAACCATAGCCACCCCAGCATTGACCATGGCAGCAAATTGGCGCGAAAAGACAGCCTTATCTCTGATTGTGACAGAGCTAAAACTTGTCATGAATTCTTTTACATCAAAGTCAATGCCGAAGCTTTTCTTGATGTTTCCGACGATAGGATAGCGGTTTTGGAGGATGCTACGGGCTTGTTCGGGAGAAGTCGCTTCAATTTTTTCTTTCTTAGCGTTTCCTCTGACGTCCCGAACTTCAGCAATGAAGGTAGGCATGGCTTGCGTTTAGATGAAAGTAAAGCAGCTGAGTAAAACATTTATTTCGTTATTAGTTTCAAGTGTTATGTAAGTCTTAAAGACTCAGGGCAGATACCACTGCACCCGCCTTGTAACACTCAAAACTAACTGAAACCTAGCGAGTCTGCTTAGCAGGAACTCTGGCGCTGATATTAGCCGAACTTGCTGAACCCGCAAGGATACGCTGCAATTCGTCAGGCTTGGAACTCTTGGATGCTGCCATCTCAAATGAGATTTGACCTGATCTAACAAGATTAGCTAAAGACTGTTCCATCGTCTGCATCCCCATCTTCATCCCCGTTTGAATCGCGGAGTACATTTGAGCCACTTTTCCTTCTCGGATAAGGTTTGCGATCGCAGGTGTCACGATCATAATTTCTTGAGCCATTACCCGACCAAATTCACCCGGTTTCGGACTTTTCTTAGGTATTAGGGTTTGACTAAAGACGGCAATTAGCGAGTTGGATAGCTGAGCATTAATTTGTTGTTGTTGTTCTGGCGGGAACACGTCGATAATCCGGTTTACCGTCGAAGCCGCTGAGCTGGTATGGAGGGTACCCATTACCAAGTGACCCGTTTCAGCCGCAGAAATAGCAAGAGAAATTGTATCCAAATCCCGCATTTCCCCAACCAAAATTACATCAGGGTCTTCCCGTAGTGCTGATTTCAGAGCATTAGCAAAGCTTCTTGTGTCTTCACCCTTTTGACGTTGGTGAATCAAGCTCTTGACATTTGGAAATACATATTCTATTGGGTCTTCCACCGTCAGAATGTGTTCTCCTCGTGTGCGGTTGATTAAGTCAACCATCGCCGCTAGTGTAGTGGTTTTACCAGAACCTGTTGGTCCTGTCACCAAAACCAAGCCTCTCGGTCGTTCACTCATTTCCCGAACAATATCTGGCAGTCCCAATTGGTCAAAGTTAGGAATCTTAGAAGACAAGGCTCTTAATGCTGCCGCATAGTAACCACGCTCTTTGTAAACATTGACGCGGAAGCGAGCTAACCCTTTAACCCCATAAGAACAATCCAATTCCCAGTTCTGCTCCAAATCCTTACGTTGTGTGTTGTTGAGCATACTGAAAATCAGCTTCTGACACTCTTGAGCGGTCAGTGGATCTTCGCTAATCGGCTGGAGTTTCCCGCTAATCCGGAAGTAGACGGGGGCACCCGCTTGAAGGTGCATATCGGAGCCACCCAGCTCAATTAGCTGCTCCATTAAGTCTTCAATCATCAAGTCCATGACGCTGTCTCCTGAGGTAGTTGTTAGTTGTTAGTTGTTAGTTTTTGGTTGTTAGTTGTTAGTTAAAAAACGTTATAAATCCTAAAAACTAACAACTTTATCTAGGGCTAAAAACGAGGGGTCATACAGTAAGGACAGTCGAGCCACTCTGGTTGATTGTCTGCGCCACAAGTCCGACAAGTGAGGGAAGTCTTGCGTTTGGCTCTAAGTTCTGACTCTAGTCCGGAATCAGTAAACGTGACTCGTTCCACTTCTTCGAGTGTGGTGTAGCCTTGCTGCACTAGGTTCAAGCTGTAGGAGAGTAATGTGACCATTCCCTCATCTACTGCCGCTTCCTTAATCCGCTCAGTGGGGGCACCGTCGTTAATTAGGGTTTGGACAGTTTCGCTAACACGCATGACTTCATAGACACCAACCCGTCCCTTATAGCCAACACCACTACATTTTGTGCAAAGTTTACCTGTATTTCTCGCCTCCTGAATTTCCTCAGCTCGCAACGTATTGGCTTGATATAAGGTGATTTCTCCCTCATTGGAAGCTGATAAACCAAAACGAGCGAGTTCCGCTGAGCTTGGTAGATAAGAGATGCGACAATCTGAACAAACACGTCGCACCAAGCGTTGAGCCAATACACCCAACAGTGCGCCGGATACCATGAAGGGTTCAACGCCCATTTCGTCTAAACGTGCGATCGCGCCAGCCGCATCATTAGTGTGAAGCGTTGTTAACACCAAGTGCCCTGTAAGAGCCGCTTCAATCGCGGTTTTCGCGGTTTCTTTGTCCCGTGTTTCACCAACTAGAATCACATCTGGGTCTTGTCGCAGAAAAGACCGGAGAATTGAGGCAAAGTCCATGCCTTTTTCTCGCAACACCTGCACCTGAGTAATTCCTGGTAAGGAATACTCAATTGGGTCTTCGGCAGTACTGATATTGACTCCAGGGTCATTCCGTTCTGCCAGCATCGAGTATAGAGTTGTTGATTTACCAGAACCCGTGGGTCCTGTCACCAAGATTAGCCCAAATGGTTTGTTTGCCATTTCTCTAACTATTTGCAGCGTGTCTTCGTCTGTAATCAACTTGTCCAAACCTAGCTGCGTGGCGGAGTTGTCCAAAATCCGCAAAACGACCTTCTCGCCGTAGCGACTGGGTAAAGTACTGACTCGAAAGTCCACTTTGCGACCTTGAAACATCCGCCGGATTTTCCCGTCTTGAGGTAGGCGTCGTTCCGCAATGTCCAACTCCGCCATAATTTTGAATCGAGCGGAAATTGCTGCCGTGATTTTCTTGGGTAAATCAAACGCTTGACGCAAAACCCCATCTTTACGAAAGCGGATGCGTAAAGATTCTTCTTGGGGTTCAACGTGAATGTCAGAGACATCCTCTTGCAGTGCCTTCGCCATGATTTTGTTAACCATGTTGATTACCGGGGCACCAGAGGCATCATTCAAAGAGGAATCTAAATCTGCCTCAACTTCATCCGGTGCATCCTGCAACGTGTCAAGAGTATCTAAATTCTCAAGGTCTTCTTTGACATCTACAGCTTTTTCGACCTCTAGCTGCTTCTGACGAGCAAGTTGTTCATCAAGGTATCTAGAAATTAGCTGCTGATAATCTTCTTGGGTAATGACCATCCGTTGCAAGGCAATACCCTGAGGACGCAGAATCCGGGTCAAATCATCCTGGGCATCTAAATTATCAGGGTCAACCATTGCCACCAAGATTGATGGAGGCTGCGTTTCCTTTTTTGCGAGTGGGACTAAGCGATAGCGGCGACAGATATCAATGGGGAGTAGAGTATCGATCAATTGACCGACTTGGTGATTGGAAATCTCACTGATTTCCGGATCGAGAGACTCAACCCCGTAAAGAACTTTTAGTTCAAATAATTGCTGTTTTTTGTATTGGCGTAGTAAGTCAGGTGACAACTGACGCCCTGTGACCGATTCGAGAATCTCTGTCAGTGGTCTTCCTGACTTGCGGGTTTCGACCAGTGCTTGATGCATCTGGTCATTGTCAACGTAACCCGCTTGAATTAACTTATTGCCGAAGGGCGAAAAATCGTTACGGACAATAAGGGCACGCCGTGGTGATGAGGATTGAGTCATAGCGGCTCTTGAATATCTCCTTACGTTATAAGTTATTTCCGACATTACGAAATTATTCCCAAAAGCTATGGATTCAATAGCATTTGAGAAAAGGGAGCTTCGGGGCAACAAGCGTCAACTGACACGCTTTGACTTGAGCGGCGTGACCGTCGCTCTTTCCTTAAGGCGGTTACCTCGTAAACCCTTAGGGAAAAGGCTTTTTATCACGTTATGCTGTCTTGCCCACACGTGCGTAATTACAAATATCCTGACGACGAGGAAACGCCAGTTTGAAAGATATCTGAACTTGATAAAATTTTAGGTGCGAGCAGAAGCAGCATCATGCTTTATGTAGAATATTTTATTGATGATAGCTTTTACCAACTCGCGTTTGCACCGCTCGGACAAAGCTTTGTCAGCGATCGCAAGGTGATCCCAAAGGTCAGTTCATTCCTCCCTCAACCTCCATAATAGAGAAAACTCCCCCTACAGACATATTTTCTGTAGGCGAGTTATTTACGAGTCGTGATGCGTAAAGCCCCCGCGCTCTACTCCGGGGGATATAAGCGAATAACCGAATTTATTCGGTCGTAACATCGTATAATTACGTAAGTGAACATGACGTAAATATGCTGGTATTTGAGGCAAAACTGGAAGGACTCGATGAGCAGTATCAAGCGCTGGATGAAGCAATTAGAACTGCTCGTTTCGTTCGGAATGCTTGCCTGTGGCAGTTCCGCCCCATTTCACCAGTCAAAATTGCTCTAACTGTGGTGAGGTTGTCAAAAAGACTCTTAGCACCAGAACTCATGTTTGTCCTCATTGTGGGCATACCCAAGACCGGGACTGGAACGCGGCGCGGAACATATTAGAAAAAGGACTAAGTACGGCGGGTCACGTCGGAACTAACGCCTCTGGAGAGACTGATCAATACTTGAGTGGGGAAACTCCTTCAAGCAAATCAACTCGTGGAAAGAGGAAACCCAAGGAGTGATCTTTGGAATCCCCGCACCTTGATTGTCGGGGAGGATGTCAATAGCTGTGTTAAGCTCCCCAGTCATAGCTAGGATGGCATCGGTAGAAGAATTCAGTCGTTGAGCAGGGGCTAGGAAGGCAAAACTCAAACAGCAATTGAGGTGAAAGCTGTATAGGAAGCCCAGCCGTAAACGTTAATGCTGTTTAAAAAATGTTACATTGTGTTATATGTAAACCAGGCGGAACGGTTTTACAGCCTAAACGGATAAAGTATGTAGACAAACCAGCAGGGAGTTGCTTAGAAAGTCCTGATGTCTGCCCTAAGGAAGCTGTTGGTGTTCAACCTAGGTAGGATAGGATTTGAAAGATTAGTAATCCTACCCCGCTGGGTACTGTTTCCTCAAGCTGTAACCCGAAAAAAACCGATTAGGAGTTGGGTTGCTAGTGGAAAATAATAGGCAAACAAGACCGCAATTACTAGCAGTCTTTTAATTGGGATGAGTGGAGTAATGATCGACGAAGAAAAGCAGCCAGATAACACGACACAACAGACAGATGAGCTGATGGATGACAGTTTAAAAAATCAGGGTGGAGAGTCGGCAGCCGCAGAGGTGGATTTGACTAGCCAAGTTGATTTGGAGTCACTACCCACGTTGGATGATCTAGTGGTTGACCTAGATGAAGCTTCAGTTGTAACGGAACAAGAAGAAGTTGGGGAGTCTGTGGCAGTAGAGGCAGATGGTTCAGCCTCGTCACCGGCGGAGATGGACTTAGCGATACTAGAAAGCTTGAAGCGGGAAAATGAGGCGCTTAAAGCTCAACTAGAAGAAATTTCTCAGCAAACTGAGTCCTTTAAAACGCAATCAATGCGGATTGCAGCAGATTTCGACAACTTCCGCAAGCGTACCTCGAAAGAGAAAGAAGATTTGGAGGTGCAAGTCAAGCGGAATACCATCAGTGAGTTGCTGCCAATAGTCGATAACTTTGATCGGGCGCGATCGCAAATCAAACCCCAATCGGATGGGGAAATGGCAATTCACAAAAGCTATCAGGGTGTTTATAAGCAGCTAGTAGACTGTCTCAAGCGTATTGGTGTTTCTCCGATGCGTGCAGAAGGGCAAGAGTTTGACCCGAATCTCCACGAAGCGGTGATGCGGGAACCGACAAACGAATACCCAGAAGGAGTAGTAATCGAACAGCTAATGCGAGGATACTTCATCGGCGATCGCGTGCTGCGCCATGCTATGGTCAAAGTTGCTGCGGCTGCGGAACCCGTGGTAACCTCAGAGGAAGGTATCCCAGAAACCTAGTGGCAAGCCCATTAACCGTCCTTTGGCTTCGAGCTTCAAGCATGAGTACGAGCCAGTAAATAAGGAGTGTTGAGCCAGGGTAAAATCCGGTCTTGTATTCGATTTAACGACATTCAAAAAACTCTACATAATCTTTAAGCCGAAGCACTATGGGAAAAGTCATTGGCATCGACCTAGGCACGACCAATAGTTGCGTCGCTGTTTTAGAAGGGGGTCAGCCCATCGTCATTTCCAACTCGGAAGGTGGGCGAACCACTCCGAGTATAGTGGGATTTGGCAAAGCAGACGAACGCCTAGTGGGTCAACTGGCAAAGCGGCAAGCAGTGACGAATGCCGAGAATACTGTGTATAGCATTAAGCGCTTCATCGGACGGCGGTGGGATGATACCGCGACCGAGCGAGGACGGGTACCCTATACCTGCGTCAAAGGTCGAGATGATACCGTCGATGTCCAGATTCGAGGTCGTGACTATACCCCTCAAGAAGTCTCCGCAATGATTTTGCAAAAGCTGAAAGCTGATGCAGAAAACTTTCTTGGGGAAACTGTCGAGCAAGCCGTGATTACGGTTCCGGCATACTTTACAGATGCTCAACGGCAAGCTACAAAAGATGCTGGAACAATTGCAGGTCTAGAAGTCCTGCGAATTATTAATGAACCAACAGCCGCCTCCCTGGCATACGGTCTAGACAAACAAGATCAAGAACAAACAATCTTGGTGTTTGACTTGGGTGGTGGCACCTTTGATGTTTCCGTTTTGCAACTGGGAGACGGCGTATTTGAAGTCAAGGCAACCTCTGGTAACAACCACTTGGGAGGGGATGACTTCGATAATGTGATTGTTCTCTGGATGACTGAAAACTTCAAGGACGCTGAAGGAATCGACCTGGGAAGTGACAAAATGGCACTTCAGCGCTTACGAGAAGCGGCTGAAAAAGCAAAAGTTGAAGTCTCCAGCATGGTGACAACCTCAATCAACTTGCCATTTATCACAGCCGATGAAACAGGCCCCAAGCACTTGGAGATGGAACTGTCACGAGCAAAATTTGAAGAACTGGCAAGCGAACTCATTCAGGGCACAATTGAGCCAGTGACTCAGGCGCTTAAAGACTGTGACCTCAAGCCAGAGGATATTGACCGCATTCTCTTAGTTGGTGGTTCGACCCGCATCCCAGCGGTACAGGAAGCCATCAAAAAGTTCTTTGGGGGTAAGTCTCCTGATCGTTCCGTTAACCCTGATGAAGCCGTCGCCCTAGGCGCAGCGATTCAAGGTGGTGTTTTAGGTGGCGAAGTTGAAGACTTACTGCTACTTGACGTAACCCCTCTATCGCTGGGTATTGAAACCTTAGGAGAAGTCTTCACAAAAATCACCGAGCGGAACACGACGATTCCGACCAGTAAGTCTCAGATATTTTCTACTGCAACCGATGGACAAACATCTGTAGAAATCCATGTGTTGCAGGGAGAACGGGCAATGGCAAAGGATAACAAAAGCCTGGGCAAGTTTCTGCTGACGGGTATTCCCCCAGCGCCTCGCGGTGTCCCTCAAATTGAAGTGTCCTTTGAAATTGATGTCAACGGGATTTTAAAAGTCTCAGCGGCTGATAAAGGTACAGGTAGAGAGCAAAGTATCCGGATTACCAACACAGGTGGATTGAGTGCAACTGAAGTGGAACGGATGCGGGAAGAGGCAGAAAAATTTGCTGATGCCGACCGTCGCCGTGTTCAATTAGTTGAACTCAAAAATCAAGCTGATAGCCATATCTACAGCTATGAGACGACCTTGAAGGACAACGGCAACCTAGTTCGTGAAGAACTCAAGGTGCAAGGTGAAGAGAAAAAGCAAAAGCTGCTTGCCGTGTTTAGTGATCGATCAGCTAGTGTTGAGGAAGCAAAGCAACGGCTAGACGACTTCCAACAAACTCTATTTGCGATTGGTGCTGATGTGTATGGGCAAGCTTCACGCAATGTGGATGGCGATGAGTCTACCGAACCACAGGAGGAAAGTGCAGCTCCGGAATTTAGCAACCATTCTGATGCCCCAACAGAAGAGGAAGGTTTGATTTTTGACTTTGATGATGAAACAATGACAGCTGACTACGAGCCAGTTGACGCTGATTAAGGCAAGCTTATAAAACTAGGTAGCACTCAGCTTGTTTTCTGATAGACAATGATATGGATGTATGGGTGATCGTTAGAAGCGATCCGTCGCTTTACTTCTATTACCTAACGTCCACAAGTCCGCCCCTATTCAATAACCAAACACCGATCAGCGCTTTATGGCTGACTTTTATGAGACTCTTGGCGTCTCTCGTGACGCAGACAAAGAAGAACTGAAGCAAGCTTACCGTCGCCTTGCTCGGAAGTATCATCCTGATGTCAATAAGGAAGCAGGGGCTGAAGAGCGCTTTAAGGAAATTAATCGAGCTTACGAAGTCCTTTCAGAACCAGAAACTAGGGCACGCTATGACCGCTTCGGAGAAGCTGGTGTTTCGGGCGCGGGAGCTGGCTACCCAGATTTTGGGGACATGGGCTTTGCCGATATTTTTGAAAGCTTCTTCAGCGGCTTCGGGGCTGGCATGGGTCAGCAAGGTACTCGGAGGCGTAGCGGTCCAGCGCGAGGTGATGACCTGCGACTAGACTTGAAGCTGGAATTCCGGGAAGCTGTATTTGGCGGTGAAAAGGAAATCCGGATTCCTCATTTAGAAAACTGTAACGTCTGTAGCGGGACAGGTGCTAAGGCAGGAACTCGACCGCGTACCTGCCCCACTTGTAGCGGTTCGGGACAAGTGCGTCGGGCGACCCGGACACCTTTTGGGCAATTTACTCAAGTCTCTGTATGTCCTAGCTGTAATGGTGATGGACAGGTGGTTGAGGATAAGTGCGAAAATTGTGGCGGTGCGGGTCGCAAACAAGAAACGAAAAAGCTGAAAATCACCATCCCAGCGGGAGTAGATAATGGTACTCGCCTGCGGGTTTCTAAAGAAGGAGACGCAGGGGCACGGAATGGCCCTCCTGGAGACTTGTACGTCTACTTATTTATTGAGGAAGATGCCGAGTTTCATCGGGATGGAATTAATGTTCTGTCTGAGATAAAGATCAGCTATCTGCAAGCGATTTTGGGATGTCGTCTGGAAGTCAATACAGTGGATGGTCCAGTGGAGTTAACGATTCCTCCAGGAACACAGCCAAGCACGGTTTTGACACTGGAAAATCACGGTGTACCCAAGCTAGGGAACCCAGTCAGCCGGGGCGACCATCTGATTACAATTTTGATTGATATCCCGAATCGGATTACGGCTGAAGAACGGGAACTGTTAGAGAAGCTGGCAAAAATCAAAGGCGATCGCACAGGTAAGGGTGGTCTAGAAGGCTTTTTGGGAGGGCTGTTTCGCGGATGAGTAACCCAACGGCATCGATACCAAACTCGATGCCTGATGCTCAGTTAGATTTGCGCGGGACACCTTGCCCGATTAACTTCGTGCGTACCAAACTCCGCCTGGAGCAAATGACACCAGGAGCCTTATTAGAAGTGTGGCTCGACCCTGGAGAACCAATTGAGCAGGTGCCGGATAGTTTGGCGATGGAGGGCTACTCCATTGAGGAAGTCAATGATCGCACTGACTACTTTGCCTTGAAGGTACGTCGTCCGCTTGCCTCCGCATGAGTGGTGCATCACCTGATTCTGATTTGTCCCAAGTTTCCACGCCGTTACTGGGAACAGTAGTGGCAGTGCAGGCAAATTTCTATCAGGTGCAGCTCGATTCTGGGTTAGGTGGTACTAGCCATAGTAACGAATCGCTAGATCTAAAATCTCCCTCTTCCGTTGCTACGGGAGAAACTCATAATATTCAACTACTGTGTACTCGCCGGACGCGGCTGAAGAAAATTGGTAAGCGGGTGATGGTGGGCGATCGCGTTTTGGTGGAAGAACCCGACTGGGTAGATGGACGGGGAGCGATATCAGACGTTTTACCCCGCAAAACCCTGCTAGACCGTCCCCCAGTTGCCAATGCCGAGCAAATTCTCCTGGTCTTTGCCCTCGTAGACCCTCCCTTAGACCCTTACCAACTGACTCGATTTCTGGTTAAGGCTGAGTCTACGGGGTTAGATGTCTGCTTGTGCTTGAATAAGAAGGACTTAGTACCTGATGAAGAGTTGGAAGAGTGGAGGAATCACCTCAAAGATTGGGGTTATGAACCTGTATTTATCAGCGTTCATACTCATCAGGGGGTAGAGGAACTAAGTAAGCAACTGAGCCAGAAAGTCACGATTTTGGCTGGCCCCTCTGGTGTTGGTAAATCTAGCCTCATCAATCAGCTAATTCCAAATGTTAGGCAGAGGGTGGCTGAAGTATCCGGCAAACTCAGTCGAGGGCGCCATACAACCCGTCATGTTGAACTGTTTGAGTTGCCTGGGGGTGGACTCCTGGCAGATACTCCAGGCTTTAACCAGCCTGACATTGATTGTAGTCCGGAAGAGTTAACTCAGTATTTTCCAGAAGCACGGGAGCGACTAGCTGCTAATCACTGTCACTTTAGCAACTGCCTGCATCGAGACGAACCGAATTGTGCAGTGCGGGGTGACTGGGAGCGATATGGGTATTATTTGGATTTGTTGGAAGATGCGATCGCATGGAAAGAGCATCTGAATCAACAAGCTGATCCAGAGTCAACCCTGAAGGCAAAAAATAAAGGGAAAGGACAAACTCAGTACGAACCTAAACTAGAAAGTAAGAAATATCGTCGGCTTTCCCGTCGCGCTCAACAGCAAGCACTGGATGAGATGTATAAAGACAGGGACACGGATTTGTAAATGGGCTTAATCATCTCGGAATTCTAGAATATACTTAGCGGTTATCTGAGGTTGCTCAAGGTGAGGAACGTGACCGCAATTCTGAATCCAAATCAGTTGGGAATTTGCGATCGCCTCTTTAAACTTATACGCATCACCAGTCCCTAAAATTTGGTCAGACTCTCCCCACAAAATTAGCGTCGGCTGCTTAATTTCTGACAGCTTCTCTCCAAACGAGGTGTAGCCTCCACTTTTTGTAAAAGCAATCAAAGCTTGCTGCCAACCTTGGGACTTTAAATGCAACGCTGCACACAGTTGTGCATCAACCGAGGCAAAGCTTTTGTCGTGGTAAGCATTGATGCTAATCCGTTGACGGACTTTTGGATTACTCAAAAATGCCGTAGCTAGGGCACCTAATGGTCCAAACATAAACTTACTAACATTGGGACCAGCCGTATAGCCAGCACTATCAAGTAACACCAACTTTTTTACAGCTTCTGGGTAGGCAAGCGTAAAATCAATCGCGGCTGCCCCTCCCATCGAGGCACCCACTAAAATCACAGGTTGATTAATCAGTGTTTTCCAGAAGTAATAGAAATGACTTTTAATAGCTGCTGGACTAAAGGGAATTTCTGTCAAGCGTTCTGTAAAGCCAAAACCCAACAAATCCACTGCCCAAGTTTCATTTTCAGCCGCAAGTAGTGGGAGCAAACGGCGAAACTCAAACACAGAACTGTCAAAACCATGCAGCAATAAAATTGGCGTTCCACCACTACCCTGACGCACATAGGTTGTTGTAATCGGTTGCTTACTTAGAGGCGCTGTAATGGCAATTTGCTGGATACTCTGAGCAAGAGCAATCGATGTAGACTCAGTTAGCTGAGCAATTTCAAACGGAAGAAAATCGGTAGACATAAATTAGGGAAAGCGGCGCTGCTGACCATATTGTTCAGCTTTTTGTACCAGGTTTACAAGTTCTGGATTATTCAAGTTAGGGATTCGCTGCCCCTGAAACAGTTCACGTATTCCAGACGTGATTAGGAAAAGGTATTCTCTAAACGTGAGAAAAGCTTTGTCCATAAAGGATATGTTGTTGGGCAGAGGGCTGGTATGAGGAATCACACTAAAACCCCGATCGCGGAAATCAAGAAGCGATCGCCACATATGGGGCCCATCAGTAACCAGTAGAATTTGCCGAATCCCTTGTACCTGTAAAATTGCCGCCGAGAACAAGGCATTTTCCGGTGTCGTTAACGAACAATCTTCCCCATCTAGCGAGCGCACAGGAATGCCCTTCTTCTCAAATAGCGGCAACATCCTGGCAGTATCCCCCGTACCACTCACAAAAATTAGAGGCGATCGTTTAGCTTTCCATAGTTCAGCCGCAACATCAATGCGTGGTATCCCAAGTTCTGTTCCTCTCCCCAGCACGACAATTGCTTGTACTGCTGTACCCGAATCAACTGGCAGGAAAAGAATCAGTCCTTTATCTGCCACTGCCAACAATACCAATAAAGTGGCAGTGACAGCACTTAGCAATAAAATTCCTCTAGGCTTACTGAACTGACGTTTCCAGCGTGAACGCCTAAGCAGCAAGCGCACTCCGAAAAACACCAAAAGGAGTGGTACTACTAGCAAGGGAATTTTAAGCCAATCAAACTGTCCCCAGTTCGAGAACAGAGGAAACTGGGTAAATTGGCGATCGCACAACGGTGAATCAAACATTGAAGTCAGCAGAGTTGGGTACTATTGTCAAGCTATAGTCTCTAGTCTGTTATAGCCTTCGTTTCAATCAAGGCAGTCCTTGTTTGATGACTAACACTCCAGTCTCTCCCGATAGAAAGATGTTCTACCGCTTCAAAGGGGAGAAAATCAAAACCAGGTTTACTGAACTTAATGATTACTCAAATGTAGGAAAAGTAAATATTTAGTAGAACAAACACGTATTGCGCTTTTCAATTTTCAAGCAGGAGAGCGGTAATATTTCATGCCACAACACAAGCTGTGGTTACTGAAATCGTTAATTGTAATAGCTTGAGAAACTAAAAAGCGATCGCCTATTTCCTTTGAATTGACCATTGAGTGTCTACTGATACAAATTATTTTAACGTGGGCAATTCCTTGATGTTACTCAGGCTCAATAGACACAACTTCTATTGCATTGATTTGATGTTTGTAGCTTAATCAAAAAAACTAGATGTACATTCCGAGTGGGGAGAATTAAAGATGAAAGTTGGTTCTAATTATCTTGGTGATGGTCGTTGTGAATTTACCGTTTGGGCACCTCCTCACGACGAGGTAGCTCTACAAATTGTCTCCTCTGAAGACCGTTTAATCCCTATGCAAAAGGATGAGCAGGGGTACTTTAAGGTACTAGCTGAAGGCGTTGAACCCGGAACACTTTATTTCTACAAAATAGAAGGAGACAATAGACCCGATCCTGCTTCTCATTCTCAACCTAAAGATGTACATGGACCTTCTGAGGTAGTTGATCATAGCTTCTCCGGCTGGACTGATTCGGGTTGGTCGGGTGTTCCCTTGGAGGAAATGATTATCTATGAATTGCACGTTGGCACATTCACGCCAGAAGGGACTTTTGAAGCAATTATTCCCCGCTTAGGTGAGTTAAAAGAGTTTGGGGTAAATGCGATCGAGATTATGCCTGTTGCCCAATTTCCAGGCGATCGCAACTGGGGATACGATGGCGTTTATACCTATGGGGTGCAGCATTCCTATGGTGGCCCTGAAGGATTGAAGAAACTGGTTGATGCCTGCCATCAGCAAGGTTTGTCAATCATTCTTGATGTGGTTTACAACCACTTTGGACCAGAAGGAAATTACACCAGTTTGTTTGGGCCCTACTTTACGGAGGCGTACAAAACTCCTTGGGGCGCAGCAATCAACTTTGATGATGTTCACAGCGAGGGGGTGCGGAATTATTTTATTGAAAATGCCCTGTACTGGTTCGAGAACTACCACTTTGATGCGCTGCGATTAGATGCCATCCATGCCATTTATGACTTGGGGGCAAAACACGTCTTACAAGACATGGCAGAAAAAGTTGAAGCCCTCTCCGCTTCTCTGGGTAGAAAATTTTATCTAATTGCTGAAAGCGATTTAAACGATGTTCGGGTAATTCGTGAGAAGGAATTGGGTGGACATGGGATGGATGCCCAGTGGAGTGATGACTTCCATCACGCGATTCATACAGCAATCACTGGAGAACAGACAGGATATTACAAAGATTTCGGCAAAATCGAACAGCTAGCAAAAGCCTATAAAGAAAGCTTTGTTTACTCCTGGGAATACGCTCCTCATCGTAAGAGATTCCATGGTAGCGATGCACGCGATCGCCCTGGTCATCAATTCGTCGTCTGCACCCAAAATCACGACCAAGTTGGTAATCGAATGCTAGGTGAGCGTTTAACCCATCTAGTATCCTTTGAAGGTTTAAAACTTGCGGCTGGCGCGTTGATGCTTTCTCCTTACATTCCCATGCTATTTATGGGTGAAGAGTATGGAGAAGACTCTCCTTTCCTATACTTTGTAAGCCACACAGACCCAGATTTAGTTGAGGCAGTAAGGCAGGGAAGAAAAAGAGAGTTTGCTGACTTCCATGCAGAAGGCGAATTTATCGATCCCTTTAGTCTTGATGCTTTCCAACAATCTCAACTGAAATGGGAGAAACGGCAAGAAGGTAAACACAAAGTCCTGCTAGAACTTTATCAGCATTTAATTCAATTACGCCGTACCCTACCTGCCCTGAAAAATCTCGATAAGCAAAATCTCCAAGCATCTGCTGCTGAGGAACAAAAGCTTCTAGTTCTCCGCCGTGGGAGTGGTGAGAGCCAAATCCTATGCATGATGAACTTCAATGACAAAGATGTCACTTTCCAAGAAACATCTTCAGGTGGTACTTGGCGAAAGATTTTGGATTCTTCGGATTCTAAATGGCTGGGTGCAGGTTCTACAATGCCAGATAAATTGATGCAAGAACAGGAAGTGACAATTCGTCCACAAAGTTTCGTACTCTACGAATTGGAACCCTTAGCCTAATGAATTGAAGTTGGCTCCATGTCAGTTTTGCAAGCAACAAAGCGTAGTAGATCGTTTAGGGAAAAATGCAGGGTTATCTTTAACTTCCAGTAACCTCTGTAGGGGCGCACGGCTGTGCGCCCTACTCTACTTCCTTTGAAGTTACTCATTAATAAATCTAACTTGACAACAGCATCGTAGCATTGCCAGACAAACTGAGGCAAGAACAGGACGTGACAATTAGATTCCACAGTTTTGTGTTGTACCAACTGGAATAGGGTACGTTATTAACAGACTCTACATTGACTAGCCAAAAATATTTATTAGGAGTAATCATTCAATCATGCGAATTCCCAGAGCAACTTACCGAATTCAATTTCAGTCGGAATTTAAGTTTGAGGGAGCAAAAAATATCATTGCTTATCTTGCTGAGTTAGGTATTTCTGACCTTTACGCTTCACCGATATTTAAAGCCACACCAGGCAGTACCCACGGCTATGATGTTGTTGACCCGACTCAACTGAATCCAGAATTAGGTGCGCCAGAAGATTTTGAAGCACTAACAAGTGAAATTAAGAACCATGACATGGGATGGGTGCAGGATATTGTTCCCAACCACATGGCTTATCAAAGCCAAAATACTTGGCTGATGGATGTTCTAGAAAATGGGCCTGATTCGGATTATCGTGACTACTTCGATATTGAATGGGAACACCCTTATGAAGACACTAAGGGACGAGTACTTGCCCCAATGATGGGCAGTTTTTATGGAGAAGCTTTGGAGAATGGCGAGATTCAGATCAACTATGAGGAGAATGGGTTAAGCGTTAATTACTATGCTTTGAAATTACCTGTCCGAATTGAATCGTATGGTCGGTTTATCGGTCAGAATTTAGGACAATTAGCAAGAGAGTTAGGGAAGCGCCATCCAGATTTCCTCAAGTTATTGGGTATTCTTTATCTGATAAAAAGCATACCTAACGAAACTAAAGGAAAAGAACGATATGGTCAGATAGCTTTTGTTAAAGTACTTTTGTGGGAAGTCTATACACAAAATCCGGAAGTCAAAGACTTCATTGATAGCAATGTGAAGTTTTTTAATGGAGAGAAGGGGAACCCTGATAGTTTCCATCTTCTCGATCATTTGTTACAAGAGCAGTTCTACCGCCTATCGTTTTGGAAAGTCGGTGCAGAAGAAATCAATTATCGAAGATTTTTTACTGTTAATGAACTGATTTGCATGAGGGTGCAAGAACTTAAGGTTTTTAACAAAACTCATGATTTGATAAGCCAGTTAGTTGAACAAGGTAAAATAACCGGATTAAGAATAGACCATATTGATGGACTTTATGACCCAACAGAATATCTAAAGCGGCTTCGGGAAAAAACAGGAGATGTCTACATCACTGTTGAAAAGATTTTGGAACTTGAAGAAGATTTACCTAGCGGTTGGCCGGTTCAGGGTACAAGTGGCTATGATTTTTTGAACTATGTCAATGGTATTTTCTGCAAAACTGAGAGCGAGAAACAATTCAGTGATATATACAGGAGATTCAGTAACTCTGAAACCTCTTACGAGCAGCTATTTATTGAGAAAAAACAGCTAATCGTTGAGAAGAATTTGGCGGGAGATGTAGATAATTTAGCTCAAATTCTGAAAAGAATAGCAGGTCAATCCCGATTGGGTATTGACTTTACCATGAATGGTCTGAAAAGAACCCTTTCAGAAGTATTGTGCCTTTTCCCAGTTTATCGCACCTACGTCAATGGGGATGGAATAAGTGAAGACGATCGCATTTACATCAAGGAAGCGATCGAAGAAGCAAGAGGACGAGTTCCGCTACTCTTGAACGAACTTAACTATATCGAAAAATTGCTCTTACTTGAATGGGAAGAGGGGTTAACAGAAGAACAAAAAGCTCTACGGCTTCACTTCGTGATGAGGTTCCAACAGTTGAGTGGCCCTTTGATGGCGAAAGGGATTGAGGACACGCTCTTTTATCTATATAACCGCTATCTCGCTTTGAACGAAGTGGGGGGCAATCCTGGAAAATTTGGCATCACCCTCGACGAGTTTCATGAAGTCAATCAAAAACAAAGTGCGCTTTGGCTTCACAAGATGAATGCTACTGCCACCCATGATACCAAGCGGGGGGAAGATGTCCGACCAAGGTTACATGTACTTTCAGAAATACCAGACGAATGGGAAAAACAGGTGATAACTTGGATTCAACTCAATCGTTCTAAGAAAAACGAGTTGAGGGGGAGAGCGGTTCCGGTTCCCAATGATGAATACTTCTTTTATCAGACGTTGCTTGGTTCTTATCCGTTTGATGAAAGCGAGAATGAGTCGTTCGTTGGACGGGTTAAAGACTATATGCTCAAGTCTGTAAGAGAAGCTAAGCTGCATACGGCTTGGCTACGCCCTGATAGTGATTATGAAGAAGGATTCCTTGCTTTTGTGGAGAAGGTTTTAGAGCCTTCTGACTCGAATGAGTTCATGAAGGAGTTTCTCCCGTTCCAGAAGTGGGTGGCTGGATATGGAATCTTTAACTCGCTTTCACAGGTTTTGCTGAAATATACCGCTCCTGGTGTGCCTGATACCTATCAGGGAACTGAGTTATGGGATTTGAGTATGGTAGACCCGGATAACCGTCGTCCGGTGGATTACTCGCTAAGAATCTCGTTTTTGAAGGAGATTAAGGAGAGACAAGATACCGATATTGGGAAGTTAACTGATGAGCTACTTTCTACTAAGGAAGATGGCAGGATTAAGCTGTTCCTGACTCATAAAGTTCTTCAAGCGAGAAAAGAGAATTTGGACGTTTTCCAGAAGGGAGATTATCAGCCAATTGAGGTTAGTGGAAAGTTTAAGGAACATATTGTGGCGTTCGCGAGAAGCTTTGGGGATACAACCGCGACCGGCTCTGCCGGTACGCGCAGCGTAATCGCAATTGCCCCTCGATTCTTCACTAGCTTAGTTCAGCCAGGGGAATATCCTATCGGTGAAGTCTGGGCAGATACTCAGTTACAGCTTCCACAAGGAATCCAGTCTAGCTGGCGAGATGCGATCACAGGTCAGACGATTTCTGGCACGGGTGCGATCGCTCAAATCCTGCAACACTTCCCCGTAGCCTTGCTCGTCAGCCAGCACAACCAGTAATCCTGGCTATCACTAGACCTTCACGGCGAAAGTTTCCCATTAGTTCCTCTGGGCAAGAAAAGCTAGGGAGTAATTTTTACTGGTGGGTTATTTCTGCCAAGCTGGTCTAGCGCTATCACAGTACATACCTGAAGATTGCTCTGACCGGAAGCTCCTGTCTGGACAGGGCTGATTCGTTTTCCCGAAACCCGCCCGGAGTTTAAACTCCGGGCTAATAGCTCAAGTCCATTGAAATGGACTAAGAAGTACTCTGTTTCTTGGAGTCGCTTAAAACTGAGATCTTGCACCCTTCTCAACAAACCCTTATACCCGCCGTATCCTCAAGTCCACGGCTAATAGCCCAAGTCCCTTAAAATGGACTGAAATCCTTGGACAGTAAGTATTTAGTCCACTTAAGTGGACTTTTGCTGTTAGCCAGGGGTTTGAACCCCTGGCGGGTTATTGCAACTGGTGAAAGATCTCAGTTTCGGAAGTTTTGGTGAGACTACAGCGATCGCACCCCAACTCCTAACTTGCCTAGTTCACTCCTCATCTGGAACGTGACATCCTCCCAACGCTTACCCGATCAGCGTTGGGTTTCTGTCGAAACGAACTAACCGCGCCCAGTACCTAGCAACCTAGTGTACTCACCGTTGATGATTTCATAACACTCACAGGAAAAGGCTTCCAATCCTTCCCGATTCAGGATGGTAATCTTGCCACGGTTGTAGCGAATCAGTCCTGCCTTTTGAAGGGTGTTAGCTGCCTCCGTGACACCAGCACGTCGTACACCCAGCATCTGACCGATAAATTCATGAGTCAGTGGCAACTCCTTTGACTCTACACGGTCACAGACGAGCAGCAGCCAACGAGCAAGTCTCCCATCGAGCTGATGGAGGCGATTGCAGGCAACGTTTTGCGAAACGAAGGCGTGCTGTGCTTGCATATACCGCAGCAGCAGACTTTGGAATGAACCACCCCGCTGAAACTCGGTTTTTAGCAAGTTTGCCTTCATCCTCATCGCAGAGTCGGGTATCTGCACCGTTGCGGTTGTGGTGGCGATGTTGTCTCCCAAAGCGGCAGGGATACCTGCAATTCCGTCATTACCCACTAAGCAGACTTCAACCATCGAGCCATCATTCATAGTGGAGAGGGAAGAAACTATTGACCGATAGGGGAAATAGACGTATTCAATAGGTTCACCAACCTCGTAAAGGACTTGTTTAAGAGAGAGGGAGACGTGTTGTAGATGGGGAATAAGGTGTTGGTACTCTGCATCTGGCAGAGCAGCTAGCAGTCGATTGACTGCCTGGGGGAAGCTTTCAGACATCGGGTATTAGGAATCTCCTAAGGTTGAGCCGTTGCAAAAAACAACTGACGCCATCAAGAGAAGAATTTAGAGCCTAGTCCGAATGTCAAAAGGTGTCGATTGACCAGAAAATTGAAAACCTGATTTTTATATTCTAACTATTAAACATTCTCAGCCGCCTCTATCGCTTGCGATAGAGGCGGCTGAGTTTTAAGACTGCTGCCGCAGCAGTGCGATCTCGCCCCTCTATCTGACTAAGATCTCTCAACCGTTCTCAGTGCCTAGCAACCTATCGTACTCGCCTTTAATGATTCCATAACACGGACAGGAAGCAGCGTCTAATCCCTGCCGATTCAGGATGGTAATTCTGCCACGGATGTAGCGAATCAGTCCTGCCGTTTGAAGACGGTTAGCCGCCTCCGTAACACCCGCACGTCGCACACCCAGCATCTGGGAGATAAATTCCTGAGTGAGCTGCAACTCGTTTGACTCTACACGGTCACAGACGAGCAATAGCCAACGGGCAAATTTCTCATCGAGCTGATGCAAACCATTGCAGGCAGCCGTTAGCGAGGTTTGGGCGTACAGTGCTTGCGTATACCGTAGCAGCAGATTTTGCAGTGAGCCACCCTGCTGAAACTCGGTTTTAAGCAAGCTTGCCTCCATCCTCATGCCAGAGTCTTCTCGTTGCACCATTGCAGTTGTAGTCGCGATATTGTCTCCCAAAGCGGCGGGTATACCCACTATCCCCTCATTACCCACTAAACCGACTTCGACACTCGATCCTTCTTCCGGAGTGGAAACCAAAGAAACGATTGCCCGATGGGGGAAATAAACATATTCGATTAATTCACCCCTCTTGTAAAGGACTTGCTTCAGAGGGAGCGGGACGTACTCTAGATGGGGAACAAGGTGTTGGTACTCAGCATCTGGCAAAGCAGCTAGCAATCGATTCACTGCCTTGGGCGAGGGTTCAGACATTTCGTGTTAGGACTCTCCTAGAGTTGAGTCGTTGTAAAAAACAAGTGATGGCATCGGGAGAAGAATTCAGACTCTAATCCGAATGTCTAAGGTGTTGATTGACCAAAAAATTGAAACCCTACCTTTTTATAGGTTAACAGTTGACGTTCTCCGCCGCCTATACCGCTTGCGGTATAGGCGGCGGAGTCTTGAGAGTGCCTATTTCCTATATATTTTGTTCAGATATTTGTAATTATTAATACCTACTAAATTAACATAACTCTTTATTTTGATAGAAAATTAGCCTGTTCCTGAGATAGAGGGTAGAAAAATCATTAGGTGTTAACTTTTATCTAAGGGCAGTATATCGGTTCAAGATGGAATTTCTCTTAGCAGTCTAGCTGCAATCAGAGCAATGGAATCGCTCTTGTTTAGACATTTGGTTATTGCTTAATTTTTACCTGAAATCTTCAAGGTATTTGTTCCACTGGGTTATCCCTTGGGATAACGCTTGCTTATGAAGGAAATAAAAAATATTTATCTAAAATAAAAATAGCTATAAATCTATGAATAACAATCAATCTGGAGCAATTTCTCTTTTTGTAACTCAGCTTAGAAACAATATTTGGAGCCTAGGTATTCCATCTTTTATATTCGGGATTGCTGATAGAAGTATTGCTTCTCTTACTGATGGCTACTTATCTGCAATAGAACTTGTACACCTATTTACAGCTTCTTTCTTCTTTATAAGTTGGTTGTCTTTGAAGCCAGAGAAAAGCTTGAATAGTGGTGGGTTAAGGACGCTCCAGAGATACCGAACTGATTTAACTCTTTACCAGGATGAAGTATATCCCTGTACAGCTCAAGCGAGACTGCTTGAGTTGCAAGAGCAACATCTGATCAGCCAGGAATATATCTTGCCTTTTCCCTATCTCTGCCAAATTTATCATTTATTGAACCTAAAGCATCTGGAAACAATTCACAACTTTAGCCTTAATAACCTAAAAGTTATTAATGTTAGCGATTTTCAGCCGACAGACTCTGGTGGAATAATCAGATTTCAGACAATTTTAGATTCTCCCGTTAATCCTCTAAGAATTTGGCGATCACCAATTGTAGAAGTGGACTTAATTTTGCATAATCCTTATACTGTGGAACTCAGTATCCCGGTTTACGGCAACAAGCGTATAACTGTGATTTTCAATGCCCTTCCCATAAGTGACACTGAACATAGGTTATGCATAGATATTTACAGTAATCTAGGGTGGCCGAGACCCTTATTGCAAATCCTCTTGCATTTTGCTTCTTGTTTAACACTCTTTGAAGACTTGCCCTATTTACAAAAAATAGCTGAAAGAAATGTCGAGCGCTTATTCAGCTCATGTAGGGCTTCAAATCAGGAAACGATGTTGCTTTTTAAAAGATTCGTTGACCTCTATAGTTCGAGAATAAAACCGTCTCAACCCATGAAGGTTATTGAAGCAGCAGAGGCGTAACTTAAAGCCGCCCTGGTACGCTTTGCAAAAACATTGGGACGTATCTCAGCCTCAAATCTTGCACTAATCCTCACATCCGCCGGGGAATGAATTCCCCGTCTCATAGCAAAAGTCCACTTAAGTAGACTAAAAAGTAGACTCCTAGTGCAGTAGGGCAGAAATAACAGACCAGTAAAAGCGCCCTATCTCTCCATCATTAGGCGAAGTGGTCAGAAACTTGTGCTTTGATGCACTAGTCCACTTAAGTGGACTTGATCTGTTAGACAGGGACTTGAGTCCCTGGCGGCGAATCGGGCAAGTGAAAGATTTCAATATCACCCAACAATCCTCCTAACTTGGTGCAGCGAGGAACCCCTCAGAAAGCCCCGCTTCACGCAGACGGTTGGCACCAATATTTCTACTGAGTACTGCTAGCCCTGCCAAGTGTGCTTGCAATCCCGCCGTACTAGCGCAGCAATCAGTAAGAATGAGCGGTTCAATGCCAATGTCAAAAACATCCATTGCTATCTTCAACACGCACATATCAGTATCAATACCAACCAGGAAAAGCCGTTCGATACGCTGTTCGCGAAGGTAGGAAGTGAGTTCATCTGGCATCCCGCACAACCCCCGTTTAGAAAATACTCGTTCTGGTTTTACCCAAGGTTCTAGTTCTGGGGCAATGTGAATTTCTGGTTCACTGTCGCAGCTATGCCAATCGAGAAGTTGTTGGTAGGGGCCATCTGGGGTATTGATGAACCGCGTAAAAAGGATGGGTGCATACTCTTGGCGCTGGATTAAACGGGCAACTCGTTGTGGGATGTGATGGGTAAATTCGTTGATGAAACCCACTTGCACATCAACAATGATTAATGGCTCGGACATTGGAAAAGCGATCGCAAACACAGAAGTGGATAAATTCAAGCTCAGTCTCAGGATAGGGTATTCCTCACAACAGGAAATCTAAGCTGAGGTATATTCAGTTACTAATTTGAGGATAAACTCATGCCTGGTGGTCATGCTAGCCATAAAGGGTCTTCCATAAAACCCAATACCAATGCTGAGGGTGTAATTAATTCTACGGATGATGCTCCAGTAGACATTCCTGATATTGTTACCCAAAGTAGCACTCCAACCCGACCCGATGAAGCTCCGGAGAATGTGGCTGCTACTCAACGTCCTGAAGACAACAACGAGCAAGAGTGAACGACCTAACCCAAAGTAGGGTTAAGTAGGCTAAAAGACGTTTCACCTGCAACTGTTCCATATTCCCAAAAGAATCCCACCCCTTTAAGAGGTGGGATTTTCAATAGTATCCTTTGTCAGGTTGTCGCTTCCAACCGCTGAGCCGACCGTAAGTTGGTAGCAATACGATCTAAGCAGTACGACGTAGCACTACAACCGATCGCCCTGTCACTAGCACCGCTTGAGAGCCTGTGTAAACCTTCTCCTCTTTGACGAAGCGAGGCTCCTTGGTGTCAATCACAACAGACCACTCCTTCGTAGATAGCCCATCGGGTAAGGCAAACTCGATCGTTTCATAGTGGGCGTTAAAGAACAGGAGAAAACTATCATCGCTGACGCGCTGACCTTGGGGGCCGGGACTGGGAATTTGACCTCCATCCAAGAACACCCCAATCGACTTGGCATAACCAACCTCCCACTCCTCGTCAGTCATATCGCTGCCATCGGGATTGAACCAAGCGATATCACTAATGGCTTTTCCGTGAATTGCTTGACCTTGGAACCACTTGCGTCGCCGAAATACCGGATGCTGACGGCGGAAGTAGATGAGTTCGCGGGTGAAATTCAACAGCTCATCATTTCCCTCAACCAAGTCCCAGTCGAACCAGGAGATCTCTGAATCCTGGCAGTAGCCATTATTGTTGCCCTTTTGGCTGCGCCCCATTTCATCTCCCCCCAGCAACATCGGGATGCCTTGGGACAGGATTAGGGTAGTGAGCATATTTCGCCGTTGTTGCTCCCGCAACCGCAGCACTTCTGGGTCATCAGTTTCACCTTCCGCGCCACAATTCCAAGAACGGTTGTGGCTTTCACCGTCCATGCTGTTTTCCCCATTCGCCTCGTTGTGCTTTTCGTTGTAGCTAACCAAGTCGTTCAGGGTGAAACCATCGTGAGCAGTGATGAAGTTGATACTTGCATTGGGTTGCCGTCCATTCGTCTGAAAATACAGGTCAGGACTGCCCGTGAAACGGTAAGCAAATTCCCCTAATCCACTCTCCTCGCCGCGCCAGTAGTCCCGCATGGTATCGCGATACTTACCATTCCACTCCGACCAGAGGACTGGGAAGTTCCCAACTTGATAGCCACCTTCTCCAATGTCCCAAGGTTCAGCAATCAGCTTCACACCTGCTAAGGTTGGGTCTTGGTGAATGATGTCAAAGAATGCTGCCAGACTATCCACTTCATAGAGTTCTCGCGCCAACGCTGAGGCTAAATCAAAGCGGAAGCCATCGACGTGCATGTGCGTCACCCAATAGCGCAGACTATCCATGATTAGCTTCAGGACTTGGGCATGGCGCACGTTTAGGGAGTTGCCGCAGCCTGTATAGTCCATGTAGTAACGGGGATCGTCTTCTACCAGACGGTAGTAAGTGGCATTGTCGATGCCTCGCAGAGTCAGATTTGGACCCTGATGATTGCCTTCGCCCGTGTGGTTGTAGACGACATCCAGAATCACCTCAATCCCAGCACTGTGCAACGCCTTGACCAACTGCTTGAACTCATTAACCTGTCCTCCCAGAGTCCCACTGGCACTGTAGCCGGAGAAGGGAGCAAAGTAGTTGATGGAATCGTAGCCCCAGTAATTTTTTAGTCCCTTGTCAACTAGATGTCCGGGTTGGGACAAGTAGTGATGAATCGGCATCAGCTCAACCGCTGTGATTCCTAGCCTCTGAAGATGTGCGATCGCAGCAGGGTGTGCCATTCCTGCATAAGTCCCCCGCAGGTTTTCCGGGATATCCGGGTGCAGCTTAGTAAAACCCTTGACGTGAGTCTCATAAATAACCGTTTCATGCCAGGGGATTCGCAGCAGCTTGTCACCACCCCAATCAAAGGACTCATCCACAACAACAGACTTTGGAACCAGATGGGCATCATCTAGATCAGAAAATGATAGATCTTCTTCAGGTGAATCCCAAGAGTAGGCAAACAGTTCCGGACCATTGCCAACTTCGCCATCAATTGCCTTGCCATAGGGGTCAATCAGCAGTTTGTTGGGGTTGAAGCGATGACCCTCCTGGGGTGCCCACGGCCCATGCACGCGGAACCCATAGCGTTGACCGGGACTGATCCCAGGCAGATAGCCGTGCCAGACAAAGTTGCTGACCTCAGTCAACTCTACCCGTGTCTCTTTGTCCTCTCTATCAAATAAACAAAGCTCGACACCTGTGGCATTTTCCGAGTACAACGCAAAGTTTGTACCTTTGCCATCCCAGTCCGATCCTAAGGGATAAACTCTACCAGGCCAGAGTGCTATATGCATACATGAATCTCCCATAAAAACCAATATTCAGCCAGAATCAACTCCCCGCTTTGAGGAGTTGATAAAACAAAAATAGTTTCCAAGCGTAACCTGATAATAATTGCTCTTGTTTTTAATGCTTGGAGACTCTTAGAATAGGTTTGAAGAGTAGCCTACTAGATAGCTTTTTAGGGTATCAATGGCTTTTCAATACGAAAGACAAATTTTCTCTTTCACAGTGCTTTTAAACCCAACGGAAATACCCTGAAGTCTTCTAACTCAGGCTTTTCAAACCTACTCCTTAGATTTAGATAAAGCGGCAACCTCAAGCCAGTTTACCGACTCTTGGTAGAAACCCAATCTGCCTACGGATAGAAAGCTATAGTGATTCTCGTATCAGTGAGTGAGTACATCTTAACTTTCTTGCCTATTCCCAATTCCCAAAAACTCAGAACCTTGTACCTCATCCTTTAAAAGAACCGCTATATCTATTTCCAGACCTTCCGTGTTGAGTTTTTGACAAAGCTAAAAATAAAAATCTACCGAAGCTTTGTACACGCTTTCGGTAGTCTTCTCGCTTCTATATAAGTAGGTAGACACAGATAAACCACGGTATGTCAACAAATGTTAAGAGACTAAAATCCTCTTCCCTTCTGCCTTCTGCCCTCTACCTTGCCTCAACAGTAAATATTAGTGCCGACCTACTTAGTTGTACCAAGAGTGTATCAGCAACGATTAACTACTTTTCAAGCCTGCTTATCCCTACCGCACTGAAAATTGGCGGCAGATAAGAAGGTTTGGTTATTCTAATCACATATTTTCTCTAGTTTAGGATAGGCTCCTAATAGCCAGCTAAACTTTTAGCAATTTCGCTCTCTTATTTATGTGTAAGAAAGCACAAGTTGAAATAGCAACTTCTACTTAGGATTGACATAAGCCTGTAGCCACTGCTCTGAAACGCCCACAATCTTGGCAACCTCAGCAAAGGAAAATTTTCCTAACAGCAGTTTGTCAATCAAGTCTTTAGTTTTCTTGGAGATGGCTTGGTTTTCAATGATTTGGTTTTGGAGGCTTTGCATAACTGTCTGAGGAAAGTTCAGCAAGCGCTGTAACACTTATTTGTACTCTTTTTAATGTATGGTTTTGGCAATTATTTGTCCGTCCGTCACCGTACATTTTTTAGAGAATTCTGCGTCGAACGCCTAGGTGCTTAAGCCTTGGGTTGAATTGCACTTTACCCACTAGGGAGTGCCAAGCAAACGATCGAACTCTTCTTTAACGACCTGATAACACTCACAGGAAGCTGATTCCAGACCTTGGCGATCGCAAATTGTTATCTTGCCACGACTGTAGCGGATTAGCCCCGCCTTCTGAAGAGTAGCGGCAACCTCACTGACACTGGCACGGCGCACACCCAACATTTGAGAGATTAACTCCTGAGTAAGCATAAACTGGTCTGACTTCACTCGGTCGTGACACATCAACAGCCAGCGGCAGCATCGCCCTTCTACCGGGTGTAGGCAGTTGCAGGCAACCGATTGCGAGATTTGGTTAAGTAGTGCTTGCGTGTAGCGCAGCAGCAGCTTGTAAAGTGAAGTACTTGGGGTAACCTCGCGTTTGAAGACATCCACCTTCATCCGCAGAGCATCGCCAACAACCTGCGAAATCGCCAGAGCAGGCATTTTATCGGCTCCCAGGAAGACGGGGATGCCAGCCATTCCTTCATTGCCTACCATAGCCGCTTCGACTGTCCTGCCATCTTCCGTGACGTTCACCAAAGAAATAATCCCGCTTTTAGGGAAATAGACATACTCGAGCGGTTCGTCGGGCGCGTAGATGATTTGCTTAAAATTCAGGGAAACAAATTCCAGGTTAGGAAGGAGACGTTTGTATTCTTCTGTAGGTAAGGCAGATAAAAGTTGGTTCTCAATTAGATGGGGACGGTCTTTGGACATTGACACTAGAAGTCTTGTAGGCGCGTCTATAGCGGGGTTCAATTGGAGGTTCTTGCAGGACTCCGTCAAGGCACGAATGCCTTAACCCCTACCATGCGATTTAGGCAACGGAGAACCGCTATAAACATTACAACGAGAGCAGGACAGCTTTATCTGCTTAAGCTCTCATCCCCTAACGCCTTCCCCCAATTTTGGGAGAGGGGGGCGAGGGCAAAAGTTCATTTGCAAAACTGACATGCTCCCTATTACAACTACTCCATTTTGTTTGGCGATTAAGATAGCCTCCTAATTTATAAACTGTACGAATGCTTTGTCTGTCCCTTACCGTACTGACGTATTGTCACCCAAGCAAGCGATCGCTCTCTTGTTTGATTGTCTGATAACACTCACAGGCAGCCGATTCTAGACCTTCTCGGTTGAGGATTGTAATTTTGCCGCGATGGTAGCGGATGAATCCTGCCTGTTGAAGAATGGCGGCAACCACACTCACACTAGCGCGGCGCACTCCCAGCATGATCGAAAGGAACTCCTGGGTGAGGAGAAAGTCTTCTGAGTTTACCCTATCTTGGGTCATTAACAGCCAACGGCAGCATCGCTCTTCTACCGAGTGCAGACTGTTACAAGCGGCTGTCTGTGCGAACTGGTTCATCAGTGTTTGCGTGTAGCGTAGCAGTAGGGTATGAAGTGGGCAACCCCAGTAGACCTCGCGAATGAACACCTCTGCCTTCATGCGTAGGGCATCGCCAGGAATCTGCGCTATCACTTGAGTGGGAATTTGCTTGGTTCCCAACAACAGGGGGATGCCAACCATGCCTTCATTACCCACCGTCGCTGCTTCGATCGCTCCACCGTCTTCCATAAGGCTAAGTACAGAGACGGCACCACTAAGGGGGAAGTAGGCGTACTTGATTGGTTCGTCGGCTTCGTGGAGGACGTACTTCAAAGGCAGGGAGATAAGTTCTAGGTGAGGCAGGAGGCGATCGTATTCCTCCTTAGGTATAGCAGCTAGAAGTTTGTTAGCAACGGGATTACGCGAACTTTGGGATGATGACATGAGGAGCCTCCTTAAGCTGATCTCGCTTGAAGCAGACAGCCAACGGCATCGGTGAACACTCTTGTCGCGGGTTGAATTACTTAATTGGACAGTTTATGCCCTTTAACGTACATAGTATTGGTGCTTGGGAAGGTTAGTCTGTACGCTTTCGGACAAAGGGTTCTAGAGCAATGTAGCCAGTCGCAGGCGATCGCACTCCTGTTTTAGAACCTGATAACACTCACAGGCAGCTAGAGTAGCCAACAACTTATTACCAACCGGATTACGGTTGCTTTGAGATACAGACATTAGGAGCTTCTCCGAGCCAGTCTTGCTTAAAGCAGACAGCCAACGGCATCGGTGAGGACTCCTGTCGCCAGTTGAATTCTTTGGTTATTAAATAACTTATGTACGCTACTTTACATAGTAACAGATAATACAGGGTGAGGTTGTCTGTCGGCAGAGGGACGAACGTGTTCTAACCGCCACACGACCAAGAACGTTGGGAGGCTTTGCGATCAGCCTATGCTAGTAGAGCGTATCCTCGGCAAACGACACCAGCATTAGCTTTCTTTGCATAGCAACGTTCTTAGAGTTAGCGTGACGCTTGGCGGTCGCGCCAAGCACACTCGTCAAAGGCGATCGCGAACCATCCCATTACCAGTAATTCTCTAGCTGAACTGCTCAGTGCTATTTATGACGTTAAAGTAACAGCAGATGGCTACAATCTTTCAAGCTGTTGCATCACTTCCTTGTTGCAAGTCTCTGAGATAGTCTCTGTGTTTTGCCCAGACACGGCGTAGGTATTCCAAAACAGGCTTTTCGTAGTCAAACTTGTCGCACTCTTGTTTAATCCATAACCCCATTTGCCAAAGGTCTTCGAGGGTAGTGCAAGTTTTGATTAGGGAAACAACAGCTTCAATCCACATAGCAAGTTTTCGGTAGCTGATGAATTGTCCTCCCTTGTCACAACGATGGACAAATAGAACATAAGCCCAACATTCAGCTCGTACAAGTAGTGATTTTGGGATGTGCAGGAATTTGGCGATGAGGTCGAGGGTGATGGGAAATGAGTAGGGTTTAATCCGGCGAAATAAGGTTGTCATGGTTACTTTAGTGTTTATAGAACTTACGCGCTAGTTCTCTTCTTCCTCTAAATCTGGAGGAGTGTCGAAGATGACTTCAAATTCTGCAACGGGTATGAAGCGATTGAGGACTCTGAGATGGTCTTGGGCATCGGTTCTGTTGTGGAATCTGGCAACTGTGTAGCGTCTTAGGTCGGGTAAGAGACGCACAATCGCCCAAGGACGAGTAAAGTCTTCGGGTTGCTCGATGCGTTGGTAGGTTTTGACTTCCTCTCTTGTAACTGTGTTGAGGGTGTTTTGAATGACGCGCATGAGCTTTTCTCGTGCTGGAGTGGTGTCGTTTGGGATGAGACTCCAGTCATTTACGGGTGCTGGTTGCTAAGTCAGTAAATAAGATGTGCCTTCTACGCTGATTTTCCAGGTCAAGCGGCGAGTTTGTTTATGGCATTGATAATTTTGCTGTCGCAGGCGCGAACAGATTTGTTCGCCTTCAGTTTTCAGGCGAAGCCAGTCACGATGCTTCATCAGTTTTATTACGGTTGGTAGATGGACATGGAGACCTCTCCCCCAGCCCCTCTCCTGCGAGGAGAGGGGAGTCAGAATCTGCATTTTTTAGGAAAGGCGATCGCATACACATACACAGGCAAGCGATCGCCCATGGAAGACCAATACAAAGCTGCATCTAAACGATTTCCGTCTAGACATCACCTCCTTGCATGGGGCTTTACTTTATTTGTGGTCGATAATGTTAACTTACTTGTTTACGTCTCAATCATACACGATGTGAACAAATAAATTCACATTTACTTGGTTATATTCCTCTGACACGATCAGAGGCATGGGAAGAGCAGGGCAAGCCCTCAAGCAGGCATTGGAAACCTACAGTATCAGCCAGAACAAACTGGCAGTGGCGTTAGGCATTGAGCGAACTATTGTTAATCGTTGGTTTCACGAACGGGCAGACCCTACGGCTGAGACAGTTGCAGATATTGTCAAAGCGCTGAAGGGAATCAATCGAGCTGCCGCCGAGAAGTTTATCGAATTATATCTAGGTGAGCTGATTGAGGATGAGGAGCAGCCTTAGCAAAAATGTGTAGCCAGTAGCGCTCGTGTTGCTGGCTTTTGACTTTAATTAAGTGCTTGTGAATGCGATCGCACGCTAGCAGTGATGCTAAGGGGGAAACGCGCTCACTTTCAGCCACCTAAAACACACCTCAGGCGCTCCTTCGTGTGTTTGACTGAGGAACTAAATGCGATCGTGCTGATGGGAGTGAGAGTGCGATCGCCTTCTTCACGGTGCTGCTCGTAGTATCCCCAGGCAGGGGATTTTACTCAAGTTTTCTCCCTCTAACAACCGTTGTACCGAAACCACGATAATCTAAAATCAATTGCAAGTGCGATCGCCACACAGAAAGGCGATCTGTAAGTATCCAAGATTATGTAGCAACAACTCGTGTTCGAGCTTGTGAACGAGATTTAGGTTTGGTTTTCACTACAATTTCCACATCTCGACCCAAAGCATTCAAAAAACGAAACAACCGTACAGTTGAAAATCCTGATAACTTTCCGTTGATTAGATCAGATACTTTTGGCTGATCAATTCCTAAAAGCTCTGCTGCTTGGGCCTGCGTCATGTGTTGCTTAGTAATAATGCTGCTGATCTTACGTGCGAGTTCAGCTTTTACAAGCAATTCATCCGAATTTTCTAAACCCAAATCGGCAAATACATTACCGCTACTTGCTTGCACTCTAATTTCCTGAGCCATTTCTCTCTCCCTTTTACTGCTTGCTATAGTTTTCTGCGTAATGCTCTTTTGCTCGTTTAAGTCTTGTTTCAATCAACTCAATATCCTGCTGTGGTGTAGCGATTCCTTGCTTTGATTTCTTTTGAAAAGCGTGTAAGACATAAATTACGCCAGCAAGTTTCACTGTATATACAGCTCGGTACGTATCTCCATCAAAGTCTTCCACAACTTCAAGCACCCCAGCCCCCTTAAATCCTTTGAGTGGTTTAGCCCAAGGATGCTTCTCACCGCATTGAGCCAAGTACAAGGCATAGCCAACGGCTTGCTGAACCTCCTCTGGGAAATCTTTCAAATCCTCAAGGGAACTTCCAACCCATTCAACTGGTTTCAACGATGAACTCATCCCTTAAATATGCTAGTTCTGGCATATTATTGTCAATCGAAGCTGTGCATCTTGAGTGATAATGGAGCATTAAAAAAATGCCAAATCTAAACCACGATTTTCTATGAGATAGCTACGCTTTACGCACTCATCAGGTGGGCAGGATGGCGATCGCTCTTTAAAAGTCAGTAAGGTGGAAGCGATCGCCTTTTTTGAGAGGTTGGCAGAGTGCGATCGCTCTCATAAGGCTTTAGCAGAATTTAGATAGGGAAAGATCAACCCTTGGAGTTCTAAACTCTGGTGCTTTCCCAAACAACACCTCAATTTTGGAAGCTCAATTGGAGAGGTACGAATAATGGAATATTGCAGTGTTGCCTATTCCTGGATAGGCAGAGGATGGACTCAAGAGATTAACTGGCTGCGTATACAAGGAGAGGAAGTTGCCGAGTGGAAAGGGAAATACTGGACGGATTTTCTGAATTATATGGCACAAGACCGCTGGGAGCTTGTCGCAGTAGCTCCATTGGGAGGCGGAGAGTATTCAATCTCCGGAATTGTTGCCTATTTTAAGCGACCTCTTTAATTGCTCAATGAAGCCGAGCATCACCATTCGTAGTTGGCGCTTTAACGCTAAAGCGCCGACTACAAATCAAATTATCTTCATGCCATTCTGCTTAATGACCTATGAGTTTATCTCGCAGATGCTTAATGCGATCACGATACTTCGCCGCCTCCTCAAATTGCAAATTCTTCGCCGCATCCTTCATCAATTCTTCCAGTTGACCAATTAATCCCGGAATCTGCTCCAAAGGCAACTCATCCGCCTGTTCATAAACCTCTTCTAACTGTTGAGCATTCAATCGCCGCGACACTTCCAGAAACGCCAGAATCGAATTATTTGATCGCTTGATAATCGACTGCGGTGTAATGCCGTGTTTCTCGTTGTATTCCAGTTGAATTGCTCGACGTCGTTCCGTTTCCCCGATCGCTTTTGCCATGCTGTCGGTAAGATTATCAGCATACAAAATTGCTTGCCCTCGGACATGACGGGCCGCCCGCCCAATCGTTTGAATTAGCGATCGCTCTGCCCTCAAAAACCCCTCTTTATCGGCATCCAAGATTGCCACCAGAGAAACCTCCGGTAAATCCAATCCCTCCCGCAACAAGTTCACTCCAATCAAGACATCAAACATACCCTCACGTAAATCTTGCAAGATTTCAATCCGCTCAATCGAGTTAATCTCCGAGTGCAAATAGCGTACCTTGATGCCGCGTTCCTGCAAGTATTCCGTCAAATCTTCCGCCATGCGCTTCGTTAGGGTAGTCACTAGCGCTCGCTCTTTCCGATCAACCCGATCCTTAATTTCACCCAAAAGGTCATCAATTTGTCCTTCCGTCGGGCGCACATAGATTTCTGGGTCAACCACACCCGTCGGTCGAATCACCTGTTGAATTACTCGCTCTTCTGACCGTTCGATCTCCCAATCTCCTGGTGTGGCAGAAACAAAGATGCACTGACTCACCTTCTCCCAGAACTCCTCTGACTTTAGAGGACGGTTATCTGCTGCACTGGGTAAGCGAAAGCCATGCTCAATTAGCACTCGCTTTCGGGCTTGGTCGCCGTTGTACATCCCCCGAATTTGAGGAACCGAGACGTGGGATTCATCCACCACCAACAGCCAATCTTTAGGGAAGTAATCAATCAAACACTCTGGCGGTTCTCCAGCAATGCGCCCTGCGAGGTGACGAGAATAGTTTTCAACACCGTTGCAGTAACCCACTTCTCGCAAGAGATCTAAATCATAACGAGTACGCTGTTCCAGCCGTTGAGCTTCCAGCAAACTCCCTGCTTTCTCCAATTCCTCCAAACGCTGACGCAGTTCCTCCTCAATCGCATCACACGCTTCTTCTAGTCGATCATCCGGGGTAACAAAGTGACGCGCTGGGTAAACATTTAGAGCATCCAAACTTTGGAGAATTTCACCCGTTACAGGGTCAACGTAGCGAATTGCGTCTATTTCATCACCAAAGAATTCCACACGAATAATCCGGTCTTCGTATGCCGGACCAATCTCCAAAACATCGCCTTTAACACGAAACCGACCTCTCCCCATCTCCATGTCGTTACGAGAATATTGCACCGAGGCTAAATCCCGCAACAACTGGCGTTGGTCAACTTCCTTCCCCATCCGCAAGGGTATCGAAGCTTTCAAGTATTCCGAGGGAATCCCCAAACCATAGATACAGCTAATTGACGCAACAACAATTACATCACGCCGCTCAAAAAGCGATCGCGTTGCCGAGTGCCGAAGCATATCAATCTCATCATTAATCGCTGCACTCTTCTCTATATAGGTATCCGTAACCGGGATATAAGCTTCCGGCTGATAGTAGTCGTAGTACGAAACGAAATACTCAACTGCATTGTTGGGAAAGAACTCGCGTAACTCATTACAGAGTTGGGCAGCTAAAGTTTTATTGTGAGCTAGCACCAACGTCGGTTTGCCTATCTTGTCGATCACACTAGCGGCGGTGTAAGTTTTGCCTGTTCCTGTTGCACCGAGCAGAGTTTGGAAGCGATGACCGGATTGTAGACTGGAGGTCAGTTGTGCGATCGCCTGTGGCTGATCACCCGTCGGTTTAAATGGAGCTTGCAGATTAAATTGCGCCATAGAAGTGAAGATGAAGAGGTGCCTCTATTACCTATGCTAAGTAACTTCTCACGTAATTGCGTTTAGCCGGAGCGGTCGTCTATTGTGTCATCCACCTTACCAATTCCCAATTCCCAATTCCCAATTCCCAATTCCCAATTCCCAATTCCCAATT
>NZ_JCACKQ010000057.1:0-42580 GCF_059505465.1 Symplocastrum torsivum
TTTCCTAGTCTTGAAAACTATGACGCTTTTTCATGTCTCATTTGAAAACGCTATAGTCATCATTTTTGAGAGTAAACTTTCCCTGAATGTCCCGCTTCACGACTCTCGACTCCCATGTGATACATGGTCTAAGCTTAGCTCGGCTTACCACGTAATACATGGAAAAGCTATGCTGAGAATAGCTTCCATTCCTCTTCCCCCAAGTTTTGTCCCTGGAGGGCAGCTATGTCTCTACATCCGTGCCGCATCAAGCCAGTTCCCCTCACAACTAGCCAAGTTGCTCAAGCCGCTTTTCCCAAAGGCAACTTATATCTAACGATGCGGGACGAAATCGGGACACTCTACAGCGACTGGGACTTTGATACTCTGTTTGCTAAAGATGGTCAACCTGCCGTCTATCCTTGGCGATTGGCATTAATTTGTGTAATGCAATTTATAGAAGGCTTATCAGATCGACAAGCCTTTCCGTTGCGGTTCGCAGCCGTATCGACTGGAAATATGCTTTATCGTTAGAGTTGACTGACCCTGGCTTTGACTTCACTGTGCTGTGTGAATTTAGAAGCCGACTGATCAAAGGTGGGGTGGAACAACAACTTTTAGACCTTCTCCTAGAACTATTCAAAGAGCGTGGGTGGTTAAAGGCGAGAGGTAAGCAGCGAACTGATTCAACCCATGTAGAGGCTGCAATTCGTACTCTTAATCGACTCGAAGGCAATGGGGAAATGCTTCGGGCAGCGCTCAATGCCATTGCTACGGTTGCCCCAGAATGGTTACGCTCTTGGGTTCCCCCAGAGTGGTTTGAGCGATATAGTCGGGCTGTCGATGAGTATCGCTTGCCTAAAGGGATTCCTGCCCGAACCAAATATGCTGAAACCATCGGGGAGGATGGGATACAGTTACTGAAAGCTCTGTGGGAGACTCCTACTGTTAGCTACCTGCGCCAAATTCCAGCAGTGGAAATCCTACGACTGACCTGGATTCATCAATATTATGTCGAGAATGACCAGATACGCTTGCGGGCTGCTACAGATTTACCGCCCGCTGGCACGAGGATAGATTCTCCTTATGACGGAGATGCTCGCTACGGCAACAAGCGTTCTGTCACCTGGATTGGATACAAAGTCCATATTACTGAAACTTGTGATCAAGATGAAGTTCATCTGATTACGAATGTGGAGACTACTCAAGCACACATCAGCGATGTAGACCAGACTGAATCAATTCATAAGTCCCTAGCTTCCATTGCCTTGCTCCCGAACGAGCATATTGTTGATGCTGGCTATGTTGATGCCACTCTACTCGTGACCAGTCGTAAGCAGTATGGGGTGGCAGTGGTTGGTCCAGTACGCCCTAATGTCAGTTGGCAATCTCAGATTCCAGGAGGATATGACATTAGCCAGTTCAAGGTGAATTGGAACACTAAGCGAGTCACCTGTCCAATGGGCAAAAAAAGTACCAAAAAATGAACTCCTTATCAGGATAAGTGGGGCAATCAGGTAATTCGCGTGGGGTTTCCTAGACGGACGTGCCAGCTTTGTCCGAGCCGCTCTCTGTGTACTCGCTCGGATTCTGAACCCAGACGACTAACTCTACGCCCAAAAAAAGAGCATGAACTGCTTCAGTCTCTGAGAGTTCAACAAGAAACGGACGAGTGGAAAAAAATCTATGACACAAGGGCGGGAGTTGAGGGCACAATTTCCCAAGGTGTAAGGGCGTTTGGTTTACGGAAAGCTCGATATACTGGTCTAGCCAAAGTCCAGTTACAGCACATTCTCTCGGCAGCAGCTATTAATGTGGTAAGGATGGTCGCCTGGCTGCAAGGTATGCCTCATGCTAAAACACGAATATCAAGATTTGCTGCACTCGCAATCACCTGAATACTCCCTTGATTGTTAACTCGAATAACTTCTAAATCTCTACTTGTTCCTTCCGAGTAATACATGGATAACTCCCCTTTGCCGTGTATTACTTGGATAAGGATTTTTTGTGAGCGAAGTTAATGCTTGTTTCATTCCCTGCGCTGCTCACTGGAGGCAGTCAATTGTGAAGTTCGCCAACAGTATCAGTCACTACACAGACATCAGGTAGACGCGATGAATCCAACTCGGTTTGGACTCCCGCCTCTCTCAAAGCTACCCACGGATGGGCAAGAGCAGCCCTCTAGTGTCCCCATCAAATAAATAGGCAGAACCGGGACCAGCAACGGTTTTTCCAATATCAAAATCGGGAATGTGATCGGGCGCGCCAATGAGTATGTTGTTCCCGACCCCAGCCATCGACCAGCCAAATAACTCAGCCGCTTTGAGGATGGGGCTAGTGAAGGTAAAGAGCAGCGTTCCCGTGTCTCCATCGAATAAATAGGCAGAACCAGCATCTACTAACCCCCCTGGATCATCAAGAGGCGCTCCAACAAGTAGGTTCGCCCCTGCCTCAGCTACCGACCAGCCAAATCTATCAAATCCTTCAGGCTCAGGATTATTAAGGGTTAGGCGAAGTTCTCCAGTGTTCCCATCAAACAAATAGGCAGAACCAGCAGCCTCCGCCCCTGTACTGTCACCCTGCGCCCCAATTAGTACGTTCGCTCCCACAACAGCCACCGAAAAGCCGAATTCATCTAGTGGTTCGGGGGTAGGATTATCAAAGGTCAAGACCAATTCTCCAGTACTGCCATCAAACAAGTAGGCAGAACCAGCTCTTGCTAACCCCCCTGGATCATCAAGAAAGTCACCAATGAGCAAGTTCGTCCCGTAGGCAGCTAATGAGTAGCTAAATAGGTTATCTGTTGCTGGGGTGGGGCTGAGGAAAGTCGCTAGAGGATTTGTGGCATCTGTGATTGTGATATTTTTTGGGTCGAGCAACAATCTCCCCGGTTCACCTCTTGCCGCGCCTGCATCCACCAACCCCGTAAAAATCAGTAACTCCTTGCCAGAAACCTCAACCGTTCCGCCATCCCCTGACTTTGCCCCACCACGGGCACTGATGTTGCCATAGAAGCGACTCATCTCGTCAGCCCATACAATCACTTGACCACCATCACCATTTCTAAGGGCATCAGCCGCAATTACCGAGTCTTCGCTGATCAGGGTTTGGGAGGCATTGGGTACTGTTCCCTGTCCTTGGTAGCCGCCGCCAAGAAGGACTGCGCCACCACCCCTAGCACCAGAGGCATTAATATTGGCATTGAATATCCCAACCTTGTCACCCAAAACATTCACTGTGCCACCTCTATGTCCAGGGGCTGGATTTGAGGCATCAAGGGTGCCAGAAGCAATTGTGGTTCCCGTTGTAGTTAAGAGCGTAGTACCGGAATCGTTAAGCTGCACCGTTCCAGTTTGGGTAATACTCAGTCCTGTCTCTACACTGCCAACGGCTCCCGTTAATAAAGCTGGTAAATCAGGGGGGGTAATCTGGAGCCACTGCCCTGTTGCTGTGCGTGGGGGTTCAATCTCTAAACTCAGCAGGTGTCCGGTTTGACTAATCTTCACCAGATTCTCACCGGGTAATGCTGCAACTGTGATATTTCCTGATGGTGCAATCAGTTGTCCTGTATTGATTACACTGCCGCCAAGTAGATTTAAATTCTGCCCTTCTAGTACTGCCAGATTCCCGGCATTAATAACAGTTCCAGGTTGGAATAGGTCAAAAGCCAAGTGAGTTGGGGTGCCAATGAGCTTTTGGTAGTCATTTTTCCCAAAGGCGTTGAACCAATTATCGCCAGCAAAGCCAATGCTTGTTGCTGTGGTAGCTGTAAAGTCGGCTGGAACATTCAACCTTGCATTCTCACCAAAGATAATTCCAGCAGGGTTCATCAAGAATAAGTTAGAGTTCCCACCACTGACCTGAATTAGACCGTTAATCAGTGAAGGGTCATTACCTTTAACCCGCGCTAAGATATTTTGAATTTGTGGATTTGACAAAAAATCAGCAATCTGACCTTCGGAGAGTCCAAATTGCTGAAAGCTATGGAAGAGATTTGCTCCATCTCCAGAAAGGGTTCCCCCATCTATTTGGAAGTTGTTGCCATCTGCCGTGACAACCGTACCTGTACCATCAGCGGTAGAGGTAATCGGTTGCGCGATCGCAACAGAAGGAGAAAAAGCATCAAGCGTTAGGCTTAGCAAAGTCGCTCCGAAGGAGCTAGTGAGGCTAAGGGGAAGGATGAAAAATAACCACAATTGGTACACCCAAGCAGATTTCATTAGCAGATAACCCCTAGACCCTCAACTAGACAATCCCTCACCCAATGATTGTGTCTCTACCCATGCCAACCGAGTGATAAATTCTATGAACGTTCGCTCAGAATTGAAATAATAGAAAAGTTTGTTGTTATAGGCGATTGAGGGACTTCCCAAGAAAAGCCACTTTTAGGATTAGGACTTACGCACTACCAAGGATTCCCAATGAGCGTAAATGCTCCCCAGTAAAAGGGATGAGTAAGGCTTTGATCTCCGACTCTGGCTAACTCTGGTGGTAAAGACAACCTTCCCTCACTTGTGACTAACTCGCCAGCTTCAATCCGTACCTCACCCTTGAGCATCGCCAACTGCGCTTGACGTAAGGCTTCTGCTTTAACAGGTGCTGCTTTCAACTGCTGGTAAAACTCACTCATTAACCCCAACGTGCCCTCATCATTGACACCCCATAAACTGGCTAATACTGACTTCACCCCAGCTTGCACTGCTAATCCTGCAAAGCCTAACTCGACTTGTTCATCCCCTACTGCTGTGCGACAGGCAGACAGCACTAATAAATCGACAGGAGGTTTCGTCCACCCTAAAGAGGGCAATTGAATGGGCGGTAATTTCCGATCACTCAACTGAATGTAAGAATTCGTGGGTTTTCCTGGGAGAAATTCGGCATGGGTTGCCAGGTGGATAATGTTATATGAGGAAAGTGCCCGTTGCTGCTTGAGGTTGTCCAAGGTAAAGCCAGAATTGAGGAAGGACTTCCCTTGCCAGGTTTGGGTAATTGTTGCCAACTCCACAGGTACGGCAGGTAAGGGTCGATTATCGCTAAACTCACTCGCTCCCATCGCTAGTACTTGGGCATTACGAAGATCTGAGTAGCGGGGGTCGGTTAGAGATAAGCTAGGCATCAAACTGATACTATACCGCTCGATCGCAAACCCTTTGCCATCATGCAAGGCAGCTAAAGGAGTAGTGCGTAAGCCAGTATCGGTAATGTAAACCAGATTGTTAATGCCTAAGTTTTGTAACTCGGCTTCTAGGGGAGCTAAAAGCCAGTCATACATTTGCTTAGCTGGGGTAAGATAATCGCGAGAATCTCGCCGATTGGTTACGGTTAGGCGGAATTGCTTTGTCACGGCAATCACTTCAGCACGAGTAACGTCTAGAGATTTGCGAATCGGTTTACCTTGTGCTGTAATCAGCATCAGTTCTAGACGATCGCGATCGCTTCGAGTTTGGGAACGCCATACTGATGATTGTCCATTATCTGGCGCTGAGCCTTGAGCTGTTGCCGGGGTCGGTGTCAGGCTTTCGGAAACAAACACGGCGTAAACAACAGCCGACTTAATCCCTGTCTCACTTTCAACACGGCGCAGGAGATTTTGCGCTTCTGCCAAGGTAACGCTTTTGCTTTCACCCAGCCCAAAATAGTTTTCATAATCACGGCTTAATGACTTGTCAGTCTCCAGCGTCTCAGACTCCTCACTTTGAATGGGCAGGAAATTAGTATTTTCTTGAGGACTGGTCAAGTCAACAAAGTTGATCACAGGGTTATCAGGAGGGACTGGAGGGTTGGGATCATCAACACTAATAATCTGAATGTTGCCGTCCTCGCTGATTTCAGTAAAGCGAAACGACTGTAGAGGCGCGATCACAGATTCCCCTCTCGTGATTGCGCCTGCTGTGCCGTTCGTTGTTGCATCACCGACAGCAAAAGGAATTACACCCCCACCCCCATGCCGAATCGTGATATTTCCCCCACCGTTCCCGCCAATTGTGGAAATACTAGCGGTTGAGCCATTAGAAGTGATGAAGGTATCAGTTGCCCGGAAAAACTGATTGGTTGTGATATCCACATCACCCCCTACACCAAGATTCCCTCCTTGGGCGTTGATAGAACTCACTTGAATATCACCACTTGGGTCAAGTGTGACATCCCCCCCATCCCCAGAACTACCGCTAGAGTCAATCACACCTGTGGTAATTGATTCTTTTGCATTGAGGTTAATCTCACCGCCAGTGATTCCAGAACTGGTGATATTACCTGTAGAAATTATTCCGTCGCTACTGCTGAGGTTAATCTCACCGCCAGTAGTTCCAGAACTGGTGATATTACCTGTAGAAATTGCTCCGTCGCTACTGCTGAGGTTAATCTCACCGCCAGTAGTTCCAGAACTGGTGATATTACCTGTAGAAATTATTCCGTCACGACTGGTGAGGTTAATTGCTCCTCCTGCTTGCCCACTAAGCGAGGATGAATCGAGCAATGATGCCTCAATGTTACCAGTCGTCGTTAAGGTAATGCCGCCCCTAGCAGTAATGTCTTGTGCGGTAATGTTCCCAGTGGTAGCGCTGGCAGTGAGATTGCCTTCAATAGTCGTCGGTGTCAGTGTTAAACCTGTAGCGTTGATAATTGTGGCGTTACCTGTTGCCCCGACTGTAGCTACACCAATTGCTCCTGCTACATTCAACTGATCAAGGTTGATATCAGCATTGCTTTGAGTGGTACTAAAGTTACTGTTACCACCAACCGTAATAATACCGCTGTCGTTGAGGTCGCCTGTCGTTGTTTGAATCCCCAAGTCACCCGTGACAGTGGATGTACCCAAGTCAAGCGTTTGGTTATTGGTAAGGAAGAGGTTAGCAGCAACACTGGGTGCAGTGACTTGAGCAATAGCCGTACTCAAGGGGTTAGCAGTGGTTCCGACTGACCCAGTTGTATTGAATACAACTTTCCCACTCGTACCGCCAATGCTAATATCTATGCCACTAGGGGCACTTGCGATCGCACCCGTGTTGAAGGTTAAAGTCTTGTTGTCCGGTAGAGTAAAACCGTTACTGAAGGTAACGTCTCCTCCATATAGGATCAGGTTGAAGGTTTCGTTACTCAGGTCAATTGCCCCTAAAGAGCCGATGTTGACGCTACCTGTATCGCCTGGGTGCCCGATTATAACTGTGCCAGTCGTTTGAAAGGTTGCCAGTTCCTCAGTAGTTAGGCTCAGAATCCCATTAATATCATTGAGAGCAATTGTAATTGCGTCTGTTTTTAAGGTAATGTCGCTACTACCAGCATCAACTACGCTAGTGGGGTCAAGATTGAAGCTATCTGCGTTAAGTGCAATCGCACCTGTTGTGGTCTTGATGCTATTGCCTGCATTCGTTGTGATCTGATCAGCATTCAGCGTAATCGCACCACTGGTTGTTGTAATGGTGCTATCTCCTGCCGTGACAATAGCATCTGCCTGAAGCGTAATGGCACCATTGATCGATTCGATCTCGCCAGCCGTTCTCACATTTTGAGCTTTTATGGCAATCGGACTATTATCCGTAGCGATCGTACCCTGTGCTGTATTGGTGAAAGACTCAGTAGCCTCAAGAGTTACTGCACCACTACCTGAACTGATAGTACCGTTGTTGATCGCCGTCGAATCAGAACCAAGAAAGATCGAACCACTCGTTGAGCGAATAGTGGCATCTGCATCATTGATAATTTGTTCCAACACCTCGACACGAATTATGCCATTGGTTGATTCAATGTTGCCTTGATTGATGAAGTTATTCCCCTCAATCGAAATCTCTCCCGTACTAGAGCTAACGTTGCCTTCATTGATGAAGTTAATCCCATCAATCCTAATTGCTCCCGTACCGGAGGTAACGTTGCCTTCATTGCTGAAGTTCTCCCCCGTAACCGTAATTGCTCCCGTACTAGAGCTAACGTTGCCTTCATTGATGAAGTTGATGAAGTTATCGTTCTCCCCCGTAACCGTAATTGCTCCCGTACTAGAGCTAACGTTGCCTTCATTGCTGAAGTTCTCCCCCCCAATTGAAATCGCTCCCGTACCTGAAGTAATACTGCCCTCAGTGGAAATATTTGTGTCATGAGTAAAGAAAGAGACATTTCCACCACCTGTTTCAATTGAGGCATTGACATTTACTGCCCCCGTATCATTCAGATCAATGTCCGTGAAGAATTCTAGATTGAGTAAATCTCCCCCAGGAACGCTATCAAATATCGGTGCATTGATATTGATATCGTTATAAGCCTCAAGCCTTAGCGTATTGTCCCCCGTTCCTTCAAAGTCAAGCGGAGTGCTTAGAGTAATATCTCCAGCTTCAGTGCCCAGATCTCCCGTCGTGATTTCGACATTAGCACCACCTGTCAACGCTTGAAGAATTAAACCTACACCGAGGATTGCGCCATCGCCATTTGAAGAAAAAGGATTGGGGGTGTTCATATTGGAACTGCCAAAACCCTCAACAATCTCAATATTTTTGGGGTCGATTAGCCAAGTTCCCCCTAACCCTACAGCTGCCGTGACATCAGGTGTGGTAGCAATATCCAAAAATTGACGACTACTGGTTTCGACAAAACCACCATTACCTGAGTTCAAACCACCACGAGCAGTAATATTGCCATGAACACGAGTCGCTTCATCTGCCCAAACGATTACCCTCCCGCCTTCACCATTGCGCCGTGCATTGGCATTAATCCTGGAGTCACTACTTACATAGGTACTCGAAGCATTAGGTAGAGTGCCTTGTCCTTGGTAGTCACCACCCAGCAGTACCGTTCCCCCACCTCTAGCCCCAGATGCATTGATGTTTGCATCAAATAAACCCACTTGGTTACCCAAGACATTCACTGTCCCACCAACCTGTCTCGCTGCTGGATTAGATGCATCAAGAGTACCGGAAATAATCGCTGTCCCGGCTTGAGTCGGAAGGATTGTGCCATTAGTTTGGATTGTGCGATCGCTATTGACAGTTAATCCCGTCTCAACCTCGCTACCTGTTAACAATTCTGGTAGCATCAGCGGTGTAAATGGCAACGATTCTCCCTGTCCATCAGCAGGTAGGGCAAGATCTAAGCTCAAGATTTGCCCGTTCCCTTTGAGACGCACTAAGCCAGTTCCAGGCAACGCCATCACCGTTATGTTGCCACCTGGGCTTCGGAGAGTACCTGTATTAACTACTGTTCCTGCAACGAGGGAGAGATTTTCCCCTTGTTCGACTGTCAAGTCCCCAGCATTAACAATTGCTCCAGCTTGAGCAGAATCAAAGCGAAACGCATCTGGGTTTGCAGCTAAGGCACTATAGTCGTTCGTTCCATACGCCTTAAACCACTCGCCACCAAAGCCAATACCTGTAGCGGTTGTTGCAGTAAATGCGGCTGGAACATTTAAGCTAGCTCCAGAACCAAAAACTATCCCGGCTGGGTTCATCAAGAATAAGTTAGAGTTTCCTCCACTGACTTGAATCAAACCGTTAATCATAGATGGGTCACCACCAACCACCCGTCCTAAGATATTTTGAATCTCAGGATTGGTGAGAAAATTAGCCACCTGACCTTCAGAGAGTCCAAATTGCTCAAAACTGTGGAAGAGATTTGTCTTGTCTCCAGAAAGAGTACCACCGCCTATATCAATGCGATTTCCTTCCGGTGTGACAAGAGTTTGAGTACCGTCAGCCGCTGGTGTAATTGGCTGAGCGATCGCAGGGGAAACTGTAGAAAGCCAAGCTATCCCGTTCCCCATCAAGCAAGCCATGAAACATAACCACGACTTGCGTTGCTGGACAAATTTCATTAGTGCATATCTCCTAAGCCTATGACTTGAAGGCTGTCTCCACAGCTAAATTTATGCACCCTATTCAATATTGCCTTAAGTTCAGGGCGGTTCGGCAGGTACAACGGTTGCACGATAAGCTCTGGGTAAAAGCTAATCCATTGCCAGTCAAGGATGATAGAGATTTTAAGATCTACACATCCTTAACAGAAGTTCAGGTATTTCAGCCTCTTTAGATTTTTCTCTCATCCGATGCTGCAAGGTTATGGAATAGACCTCAGACTGTGCGATCGCTTCTATCGGCGAGAGATACCTGCCTCGACTTCAAACCAATATAAGGCGATCGCTACACCGATAACTTTGCCTGTGGCAGCTCTAAATCCCTCAGTTTTATTCAACTTCAGCTACGGAGAGGGGGGGATTCGAACCCCCGATGATTGTGACACCATAACAGATTTCGAGTCTGCCGCATTCAACCGCTCTGCCACCTCTCCCAACGGGCTTTCGCCTTTTTTAATTTTGCTGTGAGCTTGCCCTAGCATCCATTTCAAACATTCTTTGCCAGTTCACTGTCATATTTGTGGATGGACTAGGCACAGCCTTACAGACTTAGTTTATAGCATAAGAAGCTATTGGACTGCGTTATCTCATATCTAGCACCAGCATCTTATTGAGAAAATACAAGCTTTCTTTGCTTCTGCCTTCTGCCTTCTGCCTTAAGAATGGCTAGATAATGCTTCTTCAACAGTTTTGACACTCAAGGGGAAAATCGCAGTAAAGGTAGAGCCAATTCCTACCTCTGAAACTAACTGAATCTCGCCTTGCAGTAGTTTTACAAGTCTAGAGACAATTGCCAGCCCTAACCCAGTGCTATCGGGTAAGTAGCTGCTACTGTCACCTGCTCGAAAGAAGGGGTCAAAGATATGAGCTTGGTCTTCTGGAGCAATTCCAATCCCCGTATCGCGGACTGAGATAGACCATTGATTATCAGCTAATAGACAGCAGGTAACTGTGACTCCTCCAGACTGGGTGTAGCGAATCGCATTACTAATAAGATTCATCACAATCTGCTGTAAGCGTAACGAGTCTGTCAAAACTTGATCGGGAGCGAGTGAAACGCAACTGCTGGCGCTAGCTGAATCGCAATCAACCACTAACTGTAACTCTTTGGCACAAGCAGAAGGTTCCAGGACTTTTATCACTTCATTGATTAATGAGCGCACGTCTGTTGGCTCTAGACGTAGTTTCATCGTCCCATCCTCATACCGGGAGACTTCTAGTGCGTCGTTAATCAGACGAAGCAATTGTTGTCCATTCCGTAGCACTCGCTCAATGTGATCCAGATTGGCAGAGGAATCTTTTACTTCGTGGTTCTTTCGTTGTTGTTGGCGCAAAAACAAGTTTGAGTAGCCAATAATTGAATTTAGAGGATTTTTCAGTTCGTGAGCAAGATGAGAAAGATTGTCTTGATGAGCGCGAACCATGCGACTCAGTTCTTGATTCGTAAGTGTTAGCTGATTGGACAGATCATGGAGTTCGTGCAAGCGATGCAATGTATAGCTTTTGAAGCACCTAGCAATCATTTCATCGATCGCAAGATCAATCAGACGAACAGCTCGAAGCATTTCTTGCGGTGAACCCAGAAGCAAATCTGGCTCTAAACTCGAAAAGATCACCTGGCGCAATAAGCGGTACTCTCGCGCAATTTCTTCAGCATCATATCCTTGTTCAGCCCTAAGGTCGCCATGTTCTAAACTCTTCTCTACAAGCGTCCGCAGATCGCTTTCTTCAGATTGAGAGAGCATCGTTACGAGCGCCCGAAGGACGAAGGGAAGACCATCACGCACAGCCTTATACGTTAGGTGCTTGGTGCTTTCTATTTCTACATCCTGGCGAACAGCTTCCACCCAGTTTGTGACAATCGTATCAATTTTATTGTTTAGCGCTTGACTAAAATCCATCTGGACTGAGGCTTAACTAAGAAGTGGTCATCTTTTAGGTTAGATTGATCGACTATCTCACTATGCCAAGGCTTGTTCAACCCTCATAGGTAGAGTTCGAGTATCTACATGAAAATAGGTGTTAGGTGGTAGGTGGTAGGTGTTAGGGGAAAGGGATTTTCATCCTTTGAAGCGCCATCCGAGAAGAGCTAAAAATAACTCGTTTGTGCGATCGCATCCACCCCAAGCAACAAGAGAGCGACTGGGATGAGCGCTAAACTAGACAATGCTGCGAATCATCCTCTGTTTATGCAATCTTCCAGTCAAGCCTTTGTCTACCCCTCCAGCCGCCAAGTTGACCAAGTTGATGACTACCATGGCATCCAAGTACAAGACCCTTATCGTTGGTTGGAAGACCCAGATTCAGAGGAAACAAAAGCTTGGGTAGAGGCGCAAAATCAAGTCACGTTTGGGTATCTCAATGAAATACCCGTGCGAGAGCAAATCCGTGAACGATTGACGCAGTTGTGGAATTACGAGAGATATGGGATTCCTTTTAAGCAGGAAAATCGCTATTTCTACTTCAAAAATGACGGTCTTCAGAACCAAAGCGTTCTCTACACTTTAACTTCCCTAGATGATGAGCCAAAGGTGTTGCTTGACCCCAACACCCTCTCAGAGGACGGCACTGTTGCGCTGTCTGGTTTAGCCCTTAGCGAAGATGCCAAATTTATGGCATATGGTCTTTCTACATCAGGTTCAGACTGGAAAGAGTGGAAAGTTCTTGATGTCGAAACGGGTGAGAATCTTTCTGATCATCTTCAGTGGGTAAAATTTTCTGGTGCGTCTTGGACTCATGATGGTCAAGGCTTCTTCTACTGTCGCTACGATGAGCCGAATGAGGCGACTAAATTAGAAGACATTAACTATTACCAAAAGCTTTACTATCACAAGCTGGGTACATCACAGTCAGACGATATTCTCATTTATCATCGCCCTGACCAGAAAGAATGGATGTTCGGGGCTGGTGTTACAGAAGATGGTCGCTATCTGATTATTTCTGTTGACCAAGGAACTGACCCAAAGAACCTAGTTTTCTACAAAGACTTGGCAAATCCAGATTCTCCAGTAGTGGAACTGATTAGTGAGTTTGAGGCTAACTATAGCTTGATTGATAATGATGGTTCAGTCTTCTGGTTCCGCACAGATTTAGATGCTCCTCGTGGTCGAGTTATTGCTATTGATATCAACAATCCAGCACGGGAGAATTGGCAAGAAATCATTCCTCAAACGGCTGAAACTCTTGAAGGGGTTGGCGTACTTAATAATCAGTTTGTTGCTGACTACCTGCAAGACGCTCGTTCTTCGATTAAGATTTTTAACCTAGATGGTTCTTTTGTTCGAGAGGTAGAGTTACCAGGAATTGGTTCTGCTGGTGGTTTCGGTGGCAAGCGCTACGATACTGAAACGTTCTATACCTTCACTAGTTTCACAACACCACCAACCATTTATCGGTACGACATGGTGAGTGGTGAAAGTACAGTTTTTCGTGAGCCAACTGTAGACTTTAACCCGGATAATTACGAGACGAGACAGGTTTTCTACAGCAGTAAAGATGGTACACGAGTACCAATGTTTATCACTTACAAAAAGGGATTGCTGCTAAATGGAAATAACCCAACTCTTCTGTATGGCTACGGTGGTTTCAATGTCTCCCTAACACCTAGTTTCTCAGTCGGCAGAGTGGTGTGGATGGAGATGGGTGGTGTCTATGCAATCCCTAATCTGCGTGGTGGTGGCGAGTATGGCGAGGAATGGCATCAAGCTGGAACCAAGCTGAATAAGCAGAATGTTTTTGATGATTTCATTGCGGCGGCTGAGTGGTTAATTAAAAACGGGTACACTGCTCCTGAGAAACTTGCGATCGCAGGTGGGAGTAATGGCGGTTTGTTAGTGGGTGCTTGTATGACTCAGCGTCCAGATTTATTTGCTGCCGCTTTACCTTCTGTGGGTGTACTCGATATGCTGCGCTTCCACAAGTTTACAATCGGCTGGGCGTGGTGTTCAGATTACGGTTCCCCAGAAAATCCAGATGAGTTTGAGGCGTTATATGCTTATTCGCCGTTGCATAATCTCAAAAGCGGAACGGCTTACCCAGCAACGATGATTATTACGGCTGATCATGATGACCGTGTAGTTCCTGCTCATAGTTTCAAATTTGCGGCGGCTTTGCAAGCAGCTCATGCTGGGGAGAAGCCTGTGTTAATCAGAATTGAAACGAAGGCAGGACATGGTGCAGGCAAGCCAACGTCTAAGATTATTGAGGAAATTGCGGATGAGTGGGCTTTCTTGGTGCGATCGCTAAATATAGAAGTTAGCTAAACGCATTGATACACTTTAGGTAATATCTTCGCTTGAGGGTCAAGCCAATGGTTCTCGAAGTTCCAGCCATCAAAACAGAACCAACCGTCACTTGGGAAGCCCTGCCAGCCGACTTCTTTTTACCCGATGACCCCGTGGAAAATATTCAACAGCCCCCTCTTGCCGCCGCCCTCACTGATGCGCTGGGAGCAGACGGACGCATCCATCCAGAGAGGCTGATTGGCTCAAACTTTGGCCTAGTTGCAAACGTGAATAAAAAAATTGTGGTCAAAGCACCAGACTGGTTCTATGTGCCCCAAGTATATTCCGTAGCAGAGGGTACCATTCGCCGCAGCTACACCCCAAACTTAGAGGGGGCACCCGTTGCTGTTGTCATGGAGTTCCTCTCCCAAGAAGAAGGCGGTGAACTGTCGGTGCGATCGACTCCACCCTATGGCAAACTCTATTTCTACGAACGGATTCTACAAATACCCACTTATGTCACCTACGATCCCTACGAACCCAGCTTGGAAGTACGGTGTTTGCAAAATGGACGATATGCTTTACAAGCAGCCGATGCCCAAGGGCGAGTGTGGATTCCGGAGATAGAACTGTTTCTAGGGATATGGTTAGGGGAGCGTCTCCAGCAAACCATGAACTGGCTGCGTTGGTGGGATGGGGCAGGCAATTTATTACTGTGGAGTGCAGAACAGGCAGAACAGGAACGTCAACGGGCAGAACAAGAACGCCAACGGGCAGAACAAGAACGCCAACGGGCAGAGATATTAGCAGCGAAGTTGCGTGAGCTTGGAGTTGATCCAGATCAGCTCACCTAAAGCAAGCAACTTAAATGCTCCTGCCACTTGCTTTACACCATAAATTCAAGTCGGCGCTCTTTTGATTAAGTTCACTCTTATAGAATCCATGAGATGAGGCAGATGATGTTTTGTGGCAAACAAGGCTTGACCTCTATAGAAGAACTCGCTACATTCAAATTAACGTTAACGTCAAGGTTAAAACAAGCCAACAAAACGTGACTGACAAAATGCGGATCGGGGAGCTTGCTGAAAAAGCTGGTGTAACGCCTCGAACAATTCGTTACTACGAAAATTTGGGGCTGCTTGGTCCGAGTGAACGTGAAGGCAAAGGCTTTCGCTACTACACAGAGGTTGAACTCGCTCGACTCCGCAAGATTGATGCGCTCAAATCCCTTGGCCTCACCTTAGAGGAAATTGGTAGCATTCTTGACTTGTTCTTTGAGGAGCCAACAGTGTTGCAGGGTAAGCAGAAATTGATGGAAATGCTAGTTGCTCACCTCAAGGAGACTGATGTCAAGCTCGAAGCCCTAGCGCAGTTTCGTTCTGAATTACAGGCTAATATTGCCAAAATCCAGAACTGGATCGACGAGCAAACTAAAAGCCAGTAATTTTTTTAGACTTAATTTAACGTTAACGTCAACGTCTATACTCAATAAAAAGTATGAGTTGAGATTGGTACTGCGAGAATTACCGATTCAGAAGGATTTCGTTAATTGAGAAAACAAGGAGAAAAAACATGAAAAACCGCAAACTCGGAAACCAAGGCTTAACTGTTTCGGAACTGGGACTAGGATGTATGGGAATGTCTGAGTTTTATGGAACAGGTGATGAGGCGGAGTCGATTGCAACAATTCACCGTGCCCTCGAACTCGGATTGACGCTGCTGGATACCGCTGATATGTATGGAACTGGCGCGAATGAACAGCTTCTCGCTAAGGCAATTGCTGATCGGCGCGATCGCGTTGTACTCGCCACAAAGTTTGGTATCCTTCGTAGCGAAGACAAGGGATTTCGTGGTGTCAATGGTAGCCCTGAGTATGTGCATCAAGCCTGTGATGCTTCACTACAAAGGCTTGGAGTAGATTACATTGACCTCTACTACCAGCACCGAGTCGATCCGAATGTACCAATTGAGGAGACAGTTGGCGCAATGGCGGAGTTGGTACAGCAAGGCAAAGTACGCTACTTAGGTCTGTCTGAAGCCTCTGCTAACACTATTCGTAGGGCGCAAAGCGTCCACCCGATTAGCGCTTTGCAGTCAGAATACTCTCTGTGGAGTCGCGATCCAGAAGATGAAATTCTTGCCACTGTCCGTGAGCTAGGGATTGGCTTTGTCGCTTATAGCCCGCTTGGTCGAGGCTTTCTCTCAGGAAGCATCACTAGTCCGGATGATTTGGCGGCTGATGACTTCCGCCGGAATTCACCGAGGTTTCAAGGTGAGAATTTTTACAAAAATCTCCAACTAGTCGAGCGAGTCAAGGAAATCGCGGTTGAAAAGGATGTTACCCCCGGACAACTAGCACTTGCCTGGTTGCTTGCCCAAGGAGATGATATTGTGCCAATTCCCGGAACAAAACGCCGAGTTTATGTTGAGGAGAATATTGCCGCAACGGAGATTGAACTCACTCAAGAAGATCTTCAGCGTATTGACGAGGTTGCTCCTAAGCAGGCTGTGGCTGGCGATCGCTATTCTGACATGAGTAGTGTCAATCGTTGAGTTAACGATTCCCTCGTGGATCGAGAGCATCGCGTAAACCGTCACCGAGTAGGTTAAAGGCTAAGACAGTCAGCGTGATAAATAAACCAGGGAACAAGATAGTCCAGGGTGAAGAGAGAGAATAACCAGCTTTGAAAGCATCCGAGAGCATCGTCCCTAATTCAGGTGTGGGCGGTTGTGCGCCTAAGCCCAAAAAGCCTAATCCAGCCGCTTCTAGAGTTGCGGTACCTATTGAAAGCGTTGCCTGTACTACTAGTGGGGCAAGGCTTGCAGGTAAGATGTGGCGAAAAATGATGCGCCCGGATGTTGCCCCAAAGGCTTTTACTGTCTGGACAAATTCTTGTTCTCTGAGCGAGAGTACCATGCTGCGAGTGAGTCGGATGAAAATTGGGATTTGCACAACTCCCACAGCAATCATCACACTGGGTACACTGGGGCCTGTTACCGTAACAACTGCGATCGCTAAAAGAATTGAGGGAAATGATAAGAGGATATCAGTCAACCAGCCAATCAGCGTTTCCAGCCAACCCCGGAAGTATCCCGCCACCAGCCCTAACAGGACACCGATAATCAGTCCTAGCAATACAGAGACTAAACCAATAAACAGTGAAGTTCGTAACCCATACCAAACAAGGTCAAGGATATCTCGTCCTAAACCATCCGTACCGAACCAATGGGCAATAGTTGGCGCTTTCAGACGCGCTGCATAATCTCGGTCTGTTGCGGGGTCATATGGATTGATAATTGGAGCCAGTAGCGCCATCAACACGAGTACTGTGGTTAAGACAAGACCGATTTTCCCTGAAATTGATTTTGACAATCGTGCGATCGCATTCCAGGTATTTGCACTCCAAGCGTTTGCCGCAATAGTCATAAAAATTAGTTGTTCGTTATTGGTTGTTGGTTGTTAGTAGCAAATCATAGATATTCAGCCATCAGTTTTCCTTAGTTCCTGGACTCTTTCCAACAACTAACAACTAAAAACCAACAACTAAAAACCATTATTGATACTGAATTCTGGGGTCTAAGAAAGCGTAGGATAAATCAACAATGAGGTTGATTAGTACAAAAGCAACCGCGACAAAAACGACTCCACCTTGCACAACTGGATAGTCCCGGTTCAGAATTCCTTCGTAAATCCATGAACCAATTCCAGGCCAAGAAAAAATAGTTTCTGTAAGAATAGCTCCCCCTAAGAGTGTCCCAAATTGTAAGCCAATGATTGTTACCACTGGCAGTAAAGCATTCTTCAGTGCGTGCTTGAAAATTACCCAACGCTCAAGCAGCCCCTTTGCCCTTGCTGTGCGGATGTAGTCTTGCGAGAGTACTTCCAGCATTGCGCTGCGGGTGATTCGCGCCAAGATAGCTAAAGGAATTGTGCTTAAAGTAAGTGCTGGTAAAATTAGGTGTTTCAAGACATCTTGCAGTGCCTTAAAGTCGAACCGAAGTAAGGCATCTAGAACATAAAAACCTGTGATCGGTTTGAAGGCAAATCCGGCATCAATACTTAGTCGTCCACTTGGTGGTAGCCAGTTGAGGTTAATGGCAAAGAAGTAAATCAGAAGTAACCCTAACCAGTAAACGGGTAGAGAGACACCGAGTAGAGAACCACTCATCGTCAGGTTATCGACAAAGCTATTTTTGCGAACGGCTGCCAAAACACCAGCAGGAATCCCTAGAATACTGGCGACTAACATCGCGGCAACGGATAACTCGAAGGTTGCTGGCCAGCGAATTCTGATTTCTTCTGCAATTGGAACTCCAGTAATGATACTGGTGCCGAAATCTAGACGGATTAAATCCCACAGAAATTTGAAGTACTGTAGCGGCAGGGGTTGATTTAGACCCATGCGTTCTCTCAATGCTTCGACTTGCTGAGGCGTTGCGCGATCGCCCAACATTGTAATCGCTGGGTCACCAGGAATTAAGTGCAGGAAGGCAAAAACTAATAACGTAATTCCTAACACAACTGGCAGCAGGTTAAGCAGACGCTTAGCAATATATCGACCCATGGCAATTAGTTGTTGGTTGTTAGTTATTGGTTGTTGGTTGTTAGTCGTAAAGTAGTTAGGAGCCGGATTCCAATATTACTAACTACTAACAAATAACCAATAACTAACAACCAATAACCATTACGACTTGGTTACTTCTTCTAAAGGCTCAGAACCCAGGGGGCTGGGAGTCCAACCTGTGACATTCTTGCGTTTAGCGAGAAGGGGTTGTGAGTGAACGATTGGTAGGCGTACTGCCTCTTTGTTGAGGATTTCATCGACTTGTTTGTAGATTTTTGCTCGTTCTGCTTTATCGCCTTCGGCACGTCCTTCATCCAAAAGCTTGAAGACTTGCTCATTTTTCCAAGTTCCCAAGTCTTGGGTAGCACCTGGCCCGAAGTGAGCATAGTAGAAGTTGTCGGGGTCACCGTAGTCACCTGTCCAACCAAGCATGAAGGCTTGGAATCCAGGGGGTTTATTACGGTCTTCAAGGTATGCTGCCCAGTCCTTCGTTTGGAGGGTGACTCTAATCCCAATCTGACTCAGTTCCGCTGCGAAGGCTTCGGCAATCGGTTTCGGGTTGGGGAAATAGGGTCTACTGACTGGCATGTACCACAACTCAAGGTCAAAGCCATTGGGAAAACCGGCTTGAGCGATAAGCTGCTTTGCCTGTTGTGGATTGTATTGATAGTCTTGAACTTGGTCTGACTGGAACTCAGCTAGGGAGGGAGGGGTAAAGTGAGGGTCGTTTTCACCTAATTCGCCCCAGAAGGCTTTGACAATCTCTTTTTTGTTGATTGCTTGCGCGATCGCTTGACGCACTTCCGGTTTGGCAAGCGGTTCATAACTAGGATTCAAGGCAAGATAGCCAACGTTTAAAGAAGGACGCTTGACGGCTTCTAAATTTTGGTCGCTTTGAAGTTCTTTCAATTGGTCGGGAGTGAGATCGACTGTAAAATCAACTGTCCCTGCCCGTAATTGAGCCAACCTTGCTGCTGGGTCAGTGATGAAGCGCATTACCAATTGATTTGATTTCGGTAAACCTTGCTTCCAGTAGTTAGGATTCTTTTCGAGAACGATGCGATCGCCACTTTGCCATTCCTTAAACAGGAAAGGACCCGTTCCCACAGCCATTGCGGAAGGCGTACCGTAGGCAGCAGCGGCTTTTTTGATCGCATCAGGACTCGCTATACCAAAGTAGCCAGATGCGATCGCATTTGGGAAAGCCGCAAAGGGTTGCTTGAGAACAAACCGAACGGTATCAGTTCCCTCTGCTGTCACCGATTGCAGTAGGGAGTCAGGAGACGATTTAAAACCTCCAAACAAATCTGTCCAAATCTCGAAGGTTTTGCCAGCATCACGGTAGCCAAACTCGCTCTTGTCGTCCCACCACCGTTCGATGTTAAATCTTACTGCTTCAGCATTGAAGTCAGTGCCATCATGAAACTTGACTCCTTGTCTGAGCTTAAATGTCCATGTTTTGCCATCCTCTGAAGCCGTCCACTCTGTCGCTAAACCCGGTTCAATCTCGGTAGTACCTGGCTTAAACTCAATCAGGCGATTGTAGATTTGGTCTTGAACCATGACGGAGTTGCCGTCCGTGATATTGCCTGGATCCAAGCTTGTTGGTTGTCCGCCTGCACCGTAAACCAACGCTCCGGTTGGTGTGGCGGCTGGGCTAGTCGTTGGGGATGGGCTGTTGCTAGTTTGGCTGGATGGGCTATTACAATTTGAGAGAAAAATCGCTAAGCCAAAAGCCACAATCGCCAACAAAATTGACTGCGTTCGCTTCCAATACCTCATTGCATTAGCTCCTTTTTCGAGCAGATTTTTAGCGAGGCGCATGAGTCAAGGATACTACAAATATTACTAATCAAAATCATCTTGATCTGTCGTTAATACAAAGGTAAGTTTCTAGTGCTGGTTTACAAGAGTTGCTTAGATTCAGCTTGAGTAATATTGCTTTAAAACCCTAAATACAATATCAGCTTTATAGATTCAAGATTGTAAACTATAACACTGCTCTTCGACCTTTCTAGGTTGATTTAAGTTTAAACATCTTAATAAGAGGCTTGGAGCGGGTGGCTCTAGTGGCTGCTGTAAAATATATCTAAGAGTACAGCTATTTTTACTTTGATTATGGTAATTATACAGTTTTGGTTTTGGTTAATAGTTGTTGTAAACAAGTAGAGTATTATGAGTAACCCTATTCTTGAAATTCGTAATCTTTATGTTGAGTTTCCCTCTTCAGGTGAGATACTACGAGCAGTAAAAGATGTATCCTTTAACCTTGCACTCGGAGAAACAATTGGAATTGTTGGCGAGTCAGGTTCGGGTAAATCAGTAACGTCACTAGCTGTAATCGGACTGCTGCCGACAGCGGCTAAGGTAACAGGAGAAATCTTATTTCGGAATCCTCGCCTTGCTAGTGCCAATCCCGTCAATCTACTGACGCTTTCTGCTCAACAAAGACGGACTTATCGAGGTGCGTTAATCGCCATGGTATTTCAGGAGCCTTTAACCTCCTTGAATCCGGTTTACACCTGTGGGGAACAGGTTGTGGAAGCAATTTTACTCCATGAACAAGTTTCTCAAAAAGAAGCGTATAGAAAAGCGATCGCCCTTTTTGATGAAGTCAAGCTACCCAACCCCAGAGAGATGATGAAGCGCTACCCTCATCAACTCTCAGGTGGTCAACAACAACGGGTAATGATTGCCATGGCACTCAGCGGTAACCCTGCCATCCTGATTGCTGATGAACCAACTACAGCGTTAGATGTCACAATTCAGGCAACGATTTTACAACTGCTGCGAGAACTACGTGACCGTCGTGGGATGTCGATTCTCTTCATTACTCACGATATGGGAGTAGTTGCAGAAATCGCTGACCGTGTAGTTGTGATGTACCGAGGTCAGGCAGTAGAAACGGCTAAAGTGTATGACCTCTTTGCTAATCCTCAACATCCTTACACGCAAGGGTTACTGAACTGTCGCCCACGTCCAAACCAACGGCTGAAACGCCTGCCAACCGTGGCGGATTTTATGCGGGTAACAACCAATGCATCGGGAGAATTAGAAATCGTTTCTCAAATCCATAGCCAAGAAGAAAAAGACTTACTACTCGCAGAAGTATCCAGTAGTGCTGTAGTAGAACGTTCTCAACATCTGCAACAGCAGCAACCTTTACTATCTGTGCGTCACCTCACTAAAGAATTCCCTATGCGAAGTGGACTGTTTGGGAAGAAAATAGGATTCAAAGCGGTAGATGATGTCAGTTTTGAGGTCTATCCTGGCGAGACTTTGGGATTGGTGGGAGAATCAGGATGTGGCAAATCTACTTTAAGTCGTTGCCTTCTGCGTTTGATGGAACCAACGTCTGGGGAGATTATTTTTGATGGCGATTCAGTCTTGGAACTTGATGCTAAGCCACTGCGCCACCTCCGTCGCTATATGCAAATCATTTTCCAAAATCCTTATGGTTCTCTAAATGCTAGGCAAACCATCGGAGATGCGCTGATGGAACCGATGCAAATTCATAAGCTAGGTGGTTCTCCACAGCAACGCCGACAACGAGCAATTGACTTGCTGGAACGAGTTGGACTGGGGGAAAGTGCAATGAATCGAATGCCCCATGAGTTTTCTGGAGGGCAACGACAGCGGATTTGTATTGCTCGTACCTTGGCGTGTGAGCCACGGTTTATTATTTGTGATGAATCCGTCTCAGCACTCGATGTTTCAGTACAAGCGCAAGTTCTCAATCTCCTCAAAGACTTGCAGCAAGATTTTGGCTTGACTTACATCTTTATTTCCCATGATTTGAGTGTGGTGAAGTTTGTGAGCGATCGCATTATGGTCATGAATCATGGACGGATTGAAGAAATTGGTTCGGCTGAATCCATCTACAATTCCCCTCGGCAAGAGTACACTCGTCAGTTAATCAAAGCAATTCCTGATACGAAATTAGAGGACATCCAAGCAAGACAATTAAGTCGTGCTACGGTGGCAGCGAAAGAAGTAGAGGCGAGTTAGATGCACGGGGCGACAAAATTGATGTTCAGCGTTGCGTTGATGGTTGTTTTAGTAATAACGCTGTCAGCTTGTGGTGCAAGTACACCCTCTCTGGGGTTAGCACCAACTAAGCAACTCGTGGAAAAAGCGATCGCTTTTCAAGTCAATCAATCTCAACAGCAGCTAACTCAACAATTACAATCCTCAGCACAAAAATTTGAAATTACGCAGGTAAAGCTGAAGCAACTAGAACCCCTATTCGTTGAAGATTTACCCACATACCATATTTTGGGTACCTACACACTCAACGTTAAGCTACCGCAACGGCAACTCGTTCAGGAAAACAATCCTTTTAATATCTATCTACAGCGCCAGAGAGAAGGTAAAACCTGGCGTTTAGCCCTGCGCCAAGACACTGGCAAAAACACTCAACCGACTTGGCGCACCTACCTGATTCCGTGAAATTTTGCAGACAACTGTAATCTTTCCCAAATCTTTCCCAAGCTGTAGTAATCTCTTTTTTTCAAATACGCTTAAGTCTTTGTAAAGCCTGATTGTGGTAGGGCAACTTTAGTTGAAACTTGTCCTAGGATTACATTCAAGTAGCGAAAGCTGTGTATTCAGTCTCTAGTCAACTCTTGCAGTGAGACTTGGCTACATCAATCGTGAAAGTTTTGAGTGGGTGTGAGGATAAAAAATGATCAATCAAGTCTTGTGGCAACGTTGGCTACTTAGCCCAGCTATTTTAGGAGGAGCGATTGTTGCTTTATGGGGCGAGTTGCCCTTTACACCGCTTGGTGTCACCCCAGCCTTCGCAATTGAACCTGCTGTAGATACGGCTACTCAAATACCATCAGCAACAGTTACAACTCAGCCTCAAACCGTTGAAACCTCAGTTTCTGTCACTGTACCAACAACGGCATCGACCTCGGAGACTACACTAGAGAACCCTGCTTACTCAGCAACGCTAGAAACAGACACATCTATTGCACCAACAATTACAGCAACCTCAGAACGTGAAGAAAACTCAGCTAAGTCACCACTGCTAGAAACAGAGACATCTGTGGAGGTTTCTGAGGTACCTGTAGAGGTTAGGGATACGACTCTACTTGAACAAATTGATAACTACAGCAATGAAGCTGGCGTTAGTAGTGTTGAGCAAGTTACCAATGTCTCTCAGCTACGGGATGTTTCTCCCAATGACTGGGCGTTTGAAGCGTTGCGATCGCTTGTTGAACGTTATGCTTGTATCGCTGGCTATCCAGATGGTACGTTTCGCGGTAATCGGGCATTAACTCGCTATGAGTTTGCCGCTGGTTTAAACTCCTGTTTGCAACAGATTGAGCGTCTCATTGCTGCCAACACAAGTGAGTTTGTTAGCCGCGAAGACTTAGAAACACTACAACGACTGATTCAAGACTTTGAAGTAGAACTTGCCGCTTTAGGGACGCGAGTTGATACCTTGGAAGGGCGGGTTGCTTTCCTTGAGGATCATCAGTTTTCTACCACGACGAAACTTGAGGGAGAAGTGATTCTGGGGTTTGCAGATATCCTAACCGGAGACAATGTCCTTGGGGAAGATGTCGATGATATCGCGGTTTTTGGCAGTCGAACCCGTCTGAACTTTGAAACGAGCTTTACAGGTCGAGACCGATTAAGAACACGCTTGGAAGCCCGTGGATTAGAAACTTTCACGGAGCGAACTGTGACGTTCGAGGGAAATTTGGCGTTTGCAGACGCTGATGCGGATAATGATGTCGAACTTGAGGAGCTAACATATACCTTTCCTATTGGTGAAAATACAGAAATTTTCATTGCCGCTAATGGAGGAGACGCTGAGGACTTTGCCAGCACTGTCAACTTCTTAGATGGGGATGGTGGTTCTGGTGCGCTGACTCGCTTTGGTACTCGTAATCCTATCTACTATCTTGTTGAAGGGGCGGGTATTGGGCTTCGGCAACAACTGGGCGATTCACTAGAGCTGAGTTTGGGGTATTTAGCCGGAGATGCTAACAATCCTGATGACGGCGGTGGTTTGTTTAATGGGCCTTATGGTGCCCTCGCACAACTAGTTTACAAGCCAAGCGATCGCTTTCAGATTGGCTTTACTTACATTAACTCCTACAACCGTGAAACCCTTACAGGTAGTCCAGCTTCTAACCCTCGGACAACACTTCGCACCCTCGGAGATCAACCTGTAAATGTTAACTTTCAGCCCGCCCCTGTACCGACAACCCCAATTACTTTTCTGGCCAATCAACAAATCCCCCTTGGCACAGCACTGCCAACCGGAACAACACTTCCTGCCGGAACAACACTTGATGCACCAACAACGCTACCCATTGCCATCACGATTCCTCGACCGGGACCAATACCAGGAGTAATAACGGTTCCCGCCGGAACTACAATTCCTGCTGGAATCTCCCTTCCACAACCAATCACACTTCCCATAGACTTTGTACTTCCAGCACCGATAACGCCTTCAGCCGATATAGTTCTTCAACCACCAACAACACCTCCTCTTGACCCGATTGTTTTCAATGGCACCGTAGGTGATTTACTCGCTCAGCCCAGCTTTGCGGGAATCCCGTTGGGTTTTGACCTCGACATCCCAGTTGTCAGTAACTCCTATGGAATAGAGTTCTCCTGGCGGGCTAGTGAAAAATTTGTTCTGGGTGGCTGGGTCGGTTACACGACATCAATCAACTTATCGACAGGAAATGGTTTAATTACTCGCGGCAGTTTTAACAGCATCAATGGTGCGATTACCTTGGCATTCCCTGACTTAGGTAAAAGAGGTAACCTAGCAGGGATTATTGTAGGCGTAGAGCCAATAGTCCTTGACACAGATATTGATGTCAATCAAGGCTTACAAGATTTAGTCGATCCAGCCAATTTAAATCCCGCCTTAATCGCGGCTGGAGTTGCCTTGTTAAACTCGGCACCAGCAATTCTAGATGTATTAGACGATTTTGATGAGCCAGACCCCGATGTCTCACTACACGTTGAGGCGTTCTACCAGATGCAGTTGACAGATAATATCTCAATTACGCCTGGGATTATTTGGATCACAGCTCCTGGTTCTCTCGCTACCAACTCTGACTTGGTGATTGGCACTATCCGAACTACATTTAGGTTCTAGCGATTGTCTGTGGTCAGCTTTTAGTTTCGCTGTAGGGAAAGGGGAAGGCTTTTCCCTTTCACCCTTTCCCTAATCTCGGCAGCTTATGCACATCAATTTATGAGTAATTTGTATCAAAAAAGACCAGCTATAACGGTAGCTGGTCTGATAATAATTAAAAATTATGTTGTCGCTCTACGTAGAGAAAGCCCAAGCTGCGCGTTCCCAATTCGGCAGCAGTAAGATTTCTTTATATTTATCGTAACAGAAAATACAATTTTTCTGTAACCAAAATTTACATTTCTACAGGGTGTCATCCTCCAAAAGATAGTTGTTGCCTTTTTGAGGACGCCCCCAAAGGATTCGTTCTCGTTTATAAATCGCCATGCCGGGTTTAGCTCCCTTTGGCTTGTAGACGTGCTTGGGTTCTGTGTAGACAACCGGAACTTGGTCACTCTGACGCGCTTGGCTGTAGTGCGCGGCCAGATCTGCGGCAAACTGTAAATCCGCTTCATCAGGTACAGTTCCCGCTTGTAGACGCATGAGGACATGGCTACCCGCAATTTCTTGAGTGTGAAACCAGAGGTCATAATCACCAGCAGTGCGAAAGGTGAGTTGGTCATTTTGTCGATTGTTTCGACCAACCAACAATTCAAACCCACTGGGCGTTCGATACCGATGTGGCTCAGAGACATTGCTGACCTCGCGGCTACGTTGTTCTGGGGCATCGAGATAGCGTTGCCCAATCAGTTCTTCGCGAATTTCTTGCAGTGTCTGTAAATCTTCCGGAGTAGCGTAAGTATCGAGTTGGTTCAAGGATGCCTCTACCTGTTCTAAATACTGAATTTCTTCTTGCACATCCTTGAGCAGTGGTTCAACAGCATTACGAGCGCGTTTGAGCTTTTGGTGGCGCTTGTACAGTGCTTGGGCATTTTGAACGGCATTCTTTTCTGGATTTAAGGGAATCGTAACTGGCTTGCCAGTATCAAAGTCAGCTAGGGCAATGCTCTTCATCCCCGGTTCCCACTCATGAAGGTGCGCCATTAGTAGGTCGGCTTGTTGTCGTTGCTGGTCGGCTTGGTCAGATTGCTGCAACCGTTCTTCAAAGGTAGAGGCTTTCTGGCGCAATTTTCCTAAAATATTGCCGAGCTTCTGCGTGAGTTGGTGACGCAATTGGGCAAATTCTTGTTGGTTGAGTTCAGCCGTGTAGTAGGAATCCAGTAAGGATTGAACATTCGAGACTGGCTCAATCATGCCCCAGCCTAGAACGGTGTATCCCTGCGCTGTCCAGCCGGGTTGGAATTGGGAGGAGTGCGAAGATGTGTCTACTGCGGCAGATCGACTACCACCTAAATCTTCCCCATTTCCCATTACTTGCAACCATTCTTGCCAACGCTGAAATAGCCGTTGCCAGTCGGAGGTATCAAGGCTCTCGGTAGACTGGTCTGGGTTTAAATCGGCAGCTTGTGCCATCGAACGCACTAATCCTGGACTTAAACCTCGGTAACTTTTGAGCAGTTGACGCTGTAGGGCACCAGGTACGAGACTCACTCGTTCTTGCCACCGCTCTTGGGATTCGTTCAAGTTGGGGAGGGTGCCAGTAAGGGCGGGTGGTCGTTCGTAGGGCTGACCTGTTTGAATGGGGCGGATGCTGGATTGCTGGGAGCTGACTTGATGAGCAACAGTGATAATCAGATTATCGGCACCTGTGAGGATGACGTTACTGTATTTGCTTATAATTTCGACGTAGAGGTGGAAGCTGGCTGCTTCTCCGGGGCGTCGAGCAAATTGCAGGTCTAGTACACGCTCCCACGGTGCGATCGCTTCTATCCCAATTAGAGCAAGACCCGTTAACTGGTGCCGTAGTTGGTCACTAAAGGTAAAGGTATCGGGTGTTCGGGGGGGTGGGTCACTTAAGCAAATTCGAGCGGCTTGGGGGTGCCAGCAAATTGTTAGCCACCCCCGACTCTTGAGGGTACGCAAGCTAATCGCGATCGTATAGCGATCGCGTTGATATACCTGTTCAGTGCGTCCTGGCACCCACTCAGAACGCAGCTCACGACAAGCCGCCATCAGGGTAGTAAAGTCAACCGGTTGCATCTACAAGCCATCTTTTTAGTAGTTATGTGAAGCATCTATCTACTTCCATCCTCGCAGATCCATGACTTAGATTGAATGTCGCTGACTTAAGGAAGCTGGAGAAGGTAGGGAAGGTAGGGGCTATTACGCTTTATCGCAATAAGCGATCGCACCTAAAATCTTCAAGCTTCACTTTCTACTTTCTCCAGATACAAGATAACTGTTTGTCCAGTCAGGGCAAGGTGGAACATTGCCAGTGAAAATGTCCTCCTGCCACTCAGCATCAGATTTTCGGGATACTCCGGACATCTCAAATTCATAATGGCTCAAAACGGGACCCGCATAGACCATTTTGTCGGAGCCGTTGTCCACTGCAAGCATTAACAAGTCAACATTACCAACGCCCTCATGCAGCACGCTGCCTGGGTCTCCTACTTGTTGCACACTGTAATCTACGACAATATTAACTTGGTCTGGAGAAAGACTGAATTGGTCCCAAAACTTTGCCGTAGTTACGTCCCAATTAAGTTGAGGCAGATACTGAGCCTTGCTGCTATGTTGTTGTGCAAAGTCTTGGGGTGAAATCTGCCCAATTTGCTTGAGTTCCTCATCAAATGTAGCTGTATAGCCAAGGGTATCACTAGTGGTTGTAGCGACAACAGGATTTGTCAGATTTGAAGGGTTTGAAGTTTCATCCTTGAGTGCCGCTATCGGCAAAGCCGCCCAGTTAGTCGAATGAGTCAAGGCTATGATCAAGAATATTGCTGCCACTATTAGGCAAGAATTATCCATTGGCGATACACCTTGTTCATAACCTTAAATCCTCTTAATAACGCTCTTACCAAAGGCAACTTTTGCTATGCAGCTTTATTGACTTTTTGTATTTCTAGGATGCAACCTGTCAAAGCTCACTGCTACTGTAACTGAGCTATCTATTGAGCATTCTTGAAAATTCCGCAAGTATGGCTCGGACGTGGCACTTTTAAATTTGCTTTTAGTCAGTAAAGTAACAGCTTATGCACTCGGAGTATATGACATTTCTATATCCATATAGCTCTTAGCCATGCTTGCACTTCTTGTTGAAAGAGAAGATCAAGCTATCGCTAAGCTGCCGTCAGCGCACCCCTCTATCGCCAGACTACTCTAGCAAAAGACATAAATTGAGCAAGATAAACCTAAAAATCTGGCTTTTTTGTGGATTTTAGCCTTGTAAGCCTAAATTATTGTGGATACCATGGAGGTTAAATCTCTAAAATCGCTCGTATTGCGGCTGTCGCCGTTAGCTCTTCATGGACATTCAACTGATTAACATCGGTTTTGGTAATATCGTGTCGGCAAACCGAGTCGTTGCGATTGTCTCTCCAGAGTCTGCGCCGATCAAGCGCATCATCACGGATGCACGCGATCGCGGACAGTTAATTGATGCCACATACGGGCGTCGCACCAGAGCTGTCATTATTACCGATTCCAGTCACATCATTCTCTCAGCAATTCAACCGGAAACCGTTGCTCATCGCTTTGTTATTAGCAAAGATGGTCCCAGCAGCAATTAAACCTCCCATTTAAGCAAAATGCAAGTAGGTAAACTCATTGTCTTGACAGGTCCGAGTGGGGTTGGTAAAGGGACTCTACTGCGATCGCTTTTGCAACGTCACCCAGAACTGTATCTTTCCGTCTCAGCAACAACCCGCCAACCTCGTCCCGGCGAAATCGACGGACAACACTATTATTTTGTCAACCGTGACAAGTTTGAACAAATGGTGAGTGCAGGTGAGCTTTTGGAGTGGGCGGAGTATGCGGGTAATTACTATGGGACACCCCGTACCCCAGTAGAACGCCAAGTTCAACTCGGTCAGTCCGTAATTTTAGAAATTGAAGTGGTTGGGGCAAGGAAAATCCATTACACTTTCCCAACTGCCTTACGCCTGTTTATTTTGCCCCCGTCTTTAGCGGAACTAGAACAACGGATTCGGGGTCGGGGTCAGGATAGTGAAGATGCGATCGCTCGACGATTGTCCTGTGCAAAAGCTGAAATTGAGGCGGCTGATGAATTTAATGTTCAAATTGTCAACGACGACATGGAGCAGGCGTTGCTTCTCATCGAGGCTGCTATTTTTGGATGATGGTTTTCAGTAGGGAAAAGGGAATAGTTCACGGTGACGAGAAAATCTTCCTTTTTCCCTTGCTGCCCTTAAAATGATTCAGCAACATCAATAAAAAAGCCGCTTAAACTAGGTTCCAGTTACGCGGGTCTTTGAGCTGCTTTATGAAACCTCGTGCAATTAATAAACTAGAAGTCCGAGTTTTCAAGCCAGCTTTGATTAAGTAATATCCCGGCTTAGCTTGTATTCCTTCATACTCGGTTCCCACTCTCCAGGCTCTGCCGCAGTATGTTCTACCTCCTTTTATCGTTACTAAGAGATTTTTTCCTGCCTTTTGTTCAACAGGCAGCATAAAAATCGCATAAACATTATGCCGACCATTCCAAGGTTTAACAATAACTTGGTAAGGAGGACCATACGTTTTTCCTGCCTTAAAATTCGCTAATACAGGTTCTGGACAACTCGATTGGTCATTGAATTTTCTATAGAAAGCAAAACTAATACAGGCAACAAATAAAATTGCTATCAGAGCCAAATAAAATTTGTTAACTTTCATGCAATTATGCTATGTATTCCCTTAAATTTAATGACACCAGGTATTAGTAGCTACACTCTGCACATCAGCTTTTAAGGTTTCTGTCAAAGTTTATGCAAGGTGTATAAACTTTTGTTCACGAGTCCATTCAAACATAGCAAACTACTCAGGTGAGGTCACCTTAGGCAAATAGCCGAAAATCAAGTGGTTTGGCTGAATCTTGGCAGGATTGTTTATTTTTAACGATTTATGGTGCTGGTTTTAGATACCCAGCGTTTACAGATTCTTCAAGAACTTGTTCTACCAAAGTCCAAAGTTGAGGCGCACCCGTTTTAATCGGCTTCATGCGCTCGATAACCTTGTCAAGCGTAATCCCATGAATTCGCCAAGTACCACCTGCTGTTTGCTGATTATGCAATAGTGGCTGCAAGCGATCTAACGCTGTGGCAAATTGAGCTTCTGATGTCTGTTGGGCTTCAAACTCTTCCCAAAGCGATCGCAATTCTATGCCTTGTTCAACAGGAAGCTGTCCAAACAATCGTGCTGCTGCCTGTTTCTCCCGTTCCGCTTTGCCCAAGTTACCTTGAACATCGTAGCAAAATGTATCTCCAGCATCGATTTCTACTAAGTCATGAATCAATAACATTTTAATAACTTGTAGAACATTTACTGGTGCTGGTGCATACTCAATTAGAAGCATTGCCATCATTGCCAGGTGCCACGAGTGTTCAGCACTGTTTTCCCGCCGTGAACTATCGGTTAGAAGCGTTTGGCGTAAAACTCCTTTTAATTTGTCAATTTCGACAATAAATTGAATTTGTTGAGAGAGTCTGTTGTCCTGCATATCTTAGAGTCTATCAATAAAACGCTGCTTCTACAGCGTTAGGGATCAGAATATCACTTGTCATTTTTTTATGGTCAAATCTTGAAGTAATGGATAAATAATCTTCTGCACGAGCCCACACTATGCTCCCTACAAAAAGCTAAGACAGAATAGAGGAAATTGGTATTAAAGTTTCTTGTTAAAGATAATCATTTTCTCTAAATTACGAGTAATTGGTTGTTTAACCCAACATCAATTTGCTAGCATTAAAATATCTTCATCATCTCATTTTGCTGTTTTTAGCATAAAAAATTAAATAATCAAACTTAATAATAAATTCAAGGAAATGATTTGTATAGACTATTTCTACCAACTTTTGTCTCGACGAGAATACAGCGCTTATGAACTTACAAAAAAAGCGAAAGAAAAAGGATTTGAACAAAACGATATTATAGAGGCGCTTCAGGAACTTCAAAGTAAAGAGTATCAGTCTGACACACGTTTAGTTGAGAGCATGATTTCCTCCTATCAAGGTAAGTATGGCAAATCTGTGATTAAGCGTAAATGCCGTGAAAAGGGAATTAATGCTGATGTATTTGAGCAAATCTGGGAATCACAAGCAGAGAGTGAGGAGCCAGGAGAACTGGACGATTTAAAAGCGAAGGTGATGCGAAAGTACAAGATTGATGATTTTTTTTCCATCGAACCCAAGACGAAGCGTCAGTTATGGAATTACCTTCAGTATCGGGGGTTCAATCCTAGCGAACTTTTGATGCAGTGGCAGAGGGAACAAGAAGAAGCGGTTGAGTAACTTCAATAAATTATGTAAATTGTACATCAGTCGCAGGCTTAACTACTATATGTATGACTCACTTCGTTACTATATCCCCACAGGTAGTGGTAAGGTGTCATAATTACCGATATCCTAAAAGCAGATCGTCCGCGAACAGAGAAATTGATAGTAGCGCGAAGCGGTGAGGATGTGCGTCAGGCTTCTGATAGTTGTCGCTCTACTCTCTACCTGAGTTTCCCATACGCCTATCCTCTGGATTATTTCATCGCTAGAGAAGCATCTATGGAAAGACGACAATAACTACATAGAGTGCATTATGTTCGCCAAACGTCCCAACACTGAGCCAGACAACTTAGTAATTTTTCCCGCTCAACCTCCCAGAGTAGAGCCGACTTGGCCGGACTATGAGGAATTGTTCTCCCCAACCCAAGTAGAAGCAACAGAACCACTGTGGGAGTTGAGCCAGACCGTCATTAACCGCCGCTGCTACTACAATCAGTATTGGCCCAAGAACACGGTGTTCCGTATCAAAGATGTTGATCTTGACAATCACACCGTTTATTTGAACTTAGTTTATCGCTGGGTGAATGCAGGGCAAGTCCAGCTCATCAAAAATCCCATGCCTCAACAGCCCCCTAAAGGCTTAGAACTAAATTATCTAATTGATGACGATTGCTCTGATTTTTGATGGGTTAGCCGTCAGCTTCAGGGAAGTAGAAACGTTCCGTCGGAATGTCTTTAGGACTCGTGTCTCTAGCTAACGCTGATGGCTGAAACTGACCTTTTTGTGTGGAGCGAATTAAATCCACAAGAGCTTATTTTGCTTTACTGGCGGTAAGCAATAAAATTCCCGTAGTAGCAGCTAAAGCGCCAGAAAGTAATGAGAGGATGTACTATCTTACGAGTGACTCCCAAGAGCTTAGACTGAGACTTTTCAAGCTCAGGAGAACTCGCTTTCAAAAGGTGGTCATAAGTTGAAAGTTTCATGTTTTAAACCTCCTGTACTTTACAATTTAAGTTTTGAATTACTGGTAATAACGTTGCTCAACCCAAACACGCATTTCAGCTTCAGAATCCCGTGTTACAGAGCTATTAGTCACTGGGTCGTAAGCATACCAGTGAGTATTTCCAAAGCGGTCAGTGCTTTGCAAAATTTTCAGCCCTTGCCCTTGAATCAGAGATTCGACTAGATGCTGCCAAATCCTATTTAGCCGTGAAAATAGCCCTGATTTCTTGATTGGCTCTTGTTCAGTTTCCTTGAGAAGAAGTTCTAGGCTTTCTCTATCGGAATAATTGGTGGAGTTTGTCATAGAGGCGTACCTCAGAGGAGTTCTTCCTGTTTTTTTTCTTACAAATTAAGCTTAACTATTGTTTAATTGACCATCAAAGCATAATTTGCATAACGTGTATGAATAAAATCGATAGATAGATATAGCTGTCGAATTTAGATTGAAATACTTATTCATAATTCAAACAAGTTGCCATCATCCATATGAGTGAAATTAATCCATACAAGTTGAAAATCTCTCAGATGCGAGCTTTAGTTGCCGTAGCGGACTACGGTAATTTCAGTGAGGCAGCCTTGCAATTGGACTTATCGCAATCGGCAGTCAGTCATGCGATCGCCAGTTTGGAAGACGAGTTGGGGGTACTCTTGCTCATCAGGGGGCGTCAGGGAGCGCAGTTAACGCCAGTAGGGGAGCGAGTGATTACTCAGGCGCGTCAGGTGCTTTGTCTACTAGAAGGAATTGTGAAGGAAGCCAATTTAGAAAAAGGCTTAAACGGCGGTAGTGTACGCATTGCCACGTTTCGCAGTGTCGCCACACATATCTTGCCTGTTGTAATTGCCCGGTTTCGGCACAGTTTCCCCCAAATTGCTGTGACAATCATCGAACATCTCGATCATGCAGGAGTGGAGCAAGCGATGCACGACGGGCGGGCTGACATTGGCTTTACGCTTCTTCCTGCTAGTGAGGAATTTGAGACTTGGGAACTTCTGAAGGATGAGTATGTTGTCCTGCTGCCGCCGACTCCAAGACTCAGGAAAACTCAAGTGACTTGGGAACGATTAGAGAGCTACCCATTAATCTTGCCCAGTCCCACGGATGCCTTCTATATCCAGCTTCACAATCACTTGCACACTTGGGGATTTCCTCTAAAAGTCGCTTATGAGGTTAATGAAGACTCAACGATTGTCAGCATGGTTGTCCAAGGTTTGGGGGCAGCGATTCTCCCCCGACTGGCTGCCGAACCATTACCAGCAGGAGTGCAAGTGTACAGTTTACCCGTTCCCTTAGAGCGAGTCATTGGGGTAGCGATTCTTAGCAATGTGCTTCATACTCCTGCTGTCTTTGCCTTTCTAGATGCCCTAAGAAATGTGGGGCAATTTAGTGACAAAGCAGCAGTTTAAGGTGGGTAAAGGCAAATCTTGTGAATGAAATTCAGGAGAAACTTGATGAAGCTCTCTCAAATTCGTGCTTTCGTCGCCGTAGCTGATCATTGTAACTTTAGTGAAGCGGCACTGCACTTGGATTTGTCTCAGTCAGCCGTGAGTCATGCCATCGCCTCTCTAGAAGAAGAGTTAGGGGTGCAGTTACTGGCGCGAGGACGTCATGGGGCAAATTTAACGCCAGTTGGGAAACGAGTTATTGAGCAGGCGCGTCAGATGTTACAACTACAGGATGCGATCGCAAAAGAAGCAAACCTAGAAAAAGGCTTACAAGGGGGAACAGTACGGCTTGCAGCGTTTCGTAGTGTCGCGACTCATATCCTGCCAAGTGCAATTGCTCGATTTCGGCGCAAGTTCCCAAAGATTGCCGTAACAATTATTGAACACTTCGATCATGTTGGTGTGGAACAAGCGTTGCGCGAAGGGCGTGCTGATATTGGCTTTACTCATATTCCAGCTACTGATGAATTTGAGGTATGGGAAATTGTGCGAGATAACTATGTTGTCCTGCTACCACCGACACCTAAATTAAGGAATTCCCAGTTAACTTGGGAGCAATTAGTGAGCCATCCATTAATCTTTCCTTGCGCCAACGATACCTGTTATACCGGGATTCATAACCATTTCCTAGCTTCAGGGTTCCAACCGAATATTGCTTACGAAGTCAACGAAGATTCAACAATAGTCAGTATGGTAATGCAAGGCTTAGGAGCCGCAATTATGCCCCTACTTGCTGTTGAACCAGTACCAACAGGAATTCAGGTGTGTAAATTACCCGTTCCCTTAGAGCGAGTAATTGGCACAGCGGTTCTTTCTAATGCGCTTCATATTCCCGCTGTCTTCGCTTTTCTAGATGCCTTGAAGAATGTAGGTCAATTTAGTGAGAAAGCAGCAGTTTGAGGAGCTAATCACTTGAATACTGAATGGAGAAAAAATGCTCTTACCGCTGGAACAAATTATCGTCCCCCCTGGACATCAGTTGTTATTGAAAAATGTTAGTTGGCAGCAGTTTCAAGATATTTTAGAAAGCTTGGGTGAAAGTCGCAGTGCGAGACTTTCTTATAGTCAAGGAATACTGGAAATTATGACCCCACTGCCAGAACATGAAGATTACAAAGTAATTATAGGAGATTTTGTCAAGGCAATTCTCGAAGAAATAGACATTGAGTTTAGGAGCCTTGGTTCAACTACATTTGAGAATGAAGCCATGAAACAAGCCGTTGAACCTGATGACTGTTTCTATATTCAAAATGAAGCAAGAATTAGAGGAAAGAAGCGGCTTAACTTAGAAATCGATCCGCCGCCAGACTTAGCCATTGAAATAGATATTACGTCGAGAACTAAGTTTAATAATTATGAAGAATTAAGGGTAGCTGAACTTTGGCGCTATAACGGAAGGAAGCTAGAAATTAATATTCTCCAGTCTGGCAGATACGTCCAATCAGACACCAGCTTAGCTTTTCCCAATTTACTAATCGCGAATGCTCTACACGACTTTGTAGAACAAAGTAAAATCAGTGGAAGAAATGCGACGATGAAAGCATTTCGAGCTTGGGTGAGAGAGCAACTTTAGATTTTGTCGTGTATTATCCTCTTCTGTCACCCTCCGAGTATGAAAGTTACTGAACCTAGAAAGCATGAAGTCATTTCGATGAAGACGATTGGATTTCTCGGAGGCATGAGCAGCCAAGCTACTGCTGAATATTATCGCTTAATCAATCAAGGGGTGAAGGCAATTAGGGGTGGACATACAGTTGCAGAAATACTGATGTATAGCGTGAATTTTCAAAATATTGAAGCATTTGTACGGAACGAGCAATGGGAAGATGCGGCTAACTATTTGGTTGACAAAGCGCTGAGGATAGAACGGGGAGGAGCAGATTTTCTCATTATTGGAACAAACACAATGCATCGGGTTGCACCACAGATTGCTTCTGCCATTAAAATTCCCTTAGTCCACATCATTGATGTCACTGCCGAAGCAATTCTAAGACTCGGACTTAAGACTATCGGTATCCTAGGCACTAAACCAGTCATGGAGGCAGATTTTTACAGAAACAGATTCAAAGAAAAATTTGATATTGAACTGATTGCACCTTCAGACAGAGAGCGCGAACGAGTTGATACAATTATTTTTGATGAATTATGTCACGGTATCATTTCACAAAAGTCTAGAAATGAATACATTAGTGTGATGCAAAATCTTGCTGATAGAGGAGCCGAGGGAATTATATTAGGCTGTACTGAGATTGATTTATTAGTAACAGCAGAGAACTTTTCGGAGTTACCGCTATTTGACACCACAAAGTTACACGTACACAAAGCAGTCAATCTTTGCTTGGGAATCGAAGAAATCGTCTAACTTTGGCAGATAAGCATAGTTTATCAAAGCCTGGTATTTCTCTGGTGTTGTCAGCCACGTAAAAGGGAAAAACCTTTAACGTCAGTAGAATCAGACTATACTTCATGGTCAATTTCAGCGGTGCTTGGCTTTCTGATCGTTTTGCTGTCGTCTGTCTTCTTCTGTTTTCAAAATGTAATCGTTAGGGTTCTATTTAATGAATACCCAATTCTGGGACTCTTTCAAACTGGAGGTTTTGTTACACCTACCCCGCAAAACTCATTCCTCTTGATGTTCATGCGGATGCTGTTAGTCGTGCCGTTGATGGCATTCCTTGCCCCAAAGCTCTATTCTCCGACTTGGAAGGATGTTAGACAGTTAGGGAATCTAGAACAACGCACACTCCTACTACAATCAGTGGGATGTGGGATTCTCATGTTTCTCTATTTAGTCCTGCTCTACATTTCTATTGGACTGATTCCTGCGGGCATTGCTCTAACTCTCTTCTTTAGCTATCCCGTTTTCACTACTCTATTTTCTTGGCGGCTGTTTGGGAGTCGCCCGACTCTCTTTCGTTGGAGTGTGATGGGGTTGATATTACTGGGCAGTTCCCTAACACTACCCCATCCCCAGACGGCGAATGGATTTAGCTCGCTCGGTGTCGTCACTGGGATTACTTCTGGGATAACGTATGCTCTTTATACCGTCATTGCTCAAAAAAGCTTTGAAGCAATACATCCTGTTCCCTTTACCTGGATCAGTTTTACTACCACATTAGTCTTATCGGCAGCCAGTCTTCTGATTTGGAATGTGCATGAAGCTCAGCTTGCTTGGCTTCCCCTCTGGATTGGCGGACTTCTGTCTGCGATCGCAACTTTTGCTGGACACCTACTGAACAACTTTGGTATTCGCCGCATCGGTGCTGCGTCTGCCTCAATGATCAGCGCTAGCAATCCAGCACTCACAGTCATTTTGGCTTGGTTAACGATTCAGGAAACGCTAAATGGTTTGCAACTTGTTGGAGTCGTTATTGTGACATCGAGTGTTGCACTGCTGAGTCGAGAACACCGTTCGTCAAAGTAACGTCCTAGCAATTTGATGGTTTGGTTCATGGCTTAATTCCCCGTACCTCAGAGGACATAACAAGTGACCAATCTAGGAAAACCCTCGTTCGGGCTGCTTATCAGCAAGGCGTAAGCGTTATTGCACTCGCTTATCTAGCACAGACGCAATAGTTTGTAAGGATGTGAGGGGAGTTGTGCGATCTGGGTGAATAATAAAAACCGTATTCAACGTTGTGTCTCTGCGGAAGATGGCAACATCAGTGTTTCCAACATTCTGAATGCTTCCTCTAAACCCGATTGCTGAATTACCAACCCCAGTCAGCTCTAAAAATTGTAAGTCTGTTGGTTTTTCCTGACCAAGCACTTGTGTTAATGTGTCTGGACTACTCAACATGGCATCTAAGAAGGCTATACCAAGCGGAGAGCCAGGTTCGCTATTTACAAATACATTAGCAAGCGGTGCTGAAGATACACAAACGAGTTCAACAATCTCTGTATCCTTTTGAAGTGCAAAAGCATTTCCTTGGCTTTCGGAAGGAGTACAATTTCCGATCGCTACTCCTGAATATTCGGTGAACCCAGTTGGTAAATCATCAAGGGTTAGTAATTGTGCAGGTGGATTAGCTGCCAATGCAGATTCATTGAGAGTTGAGAAAGTAAACACACAACTCAACAAGATAGCGAGAGTAATTAGTAGCTTTTTCACCATACTGTGACTCTGTGATTGATATTCAGACGGATGGGAACAATCTTCCTCATTCAAGAGTGCAACTGCGTCTTGTGGCTGCGTCATCTAGCAAAGTTCCTATCTTGCTACTTTTCAATCTGCTTGAGCATCTGCCATCCCTTTGCAATGCTTTTACCTCAAATTTAAGGCTTCAGTAAAGTCTGTGCCAGAAACAGACAACACCAACCAAACAGCGATCGCTTCCTCTAATTGTCAGATGCAATCCTACAAAGTGCGATCATAAGCAGATAATGAGCTACTTTACCCAATTAATTTCTGCCAGTTACGCAGGATTCGTACTCGTTCGACGCGATTGAGCACACGCGCAACTAATTCTGGTTCCACAATCGGTTTATTCACGTAGTCATCTGCACCAACAGTAAATACTCGATGTAGTGTTTCTGCATCAGTACGAGCGGATAGAAATAGCACAGGTAAATCACTCCAGTTCGGGTCGTTGCGGACTACCTGACATAAATCAATACCACTTAATTCCGGCATATCTACATCCAGAATCAGCAAATCAGGTGCAGTTTGCTCCAGCGTCTGCCAAAACTGCTGGGGATCATTGAGTAAAGTAAGCTGGAATCCCCAAGGTTCTAGTAAAGTTCGCAAAAATTCTAGTAACTGAAGGTCATCGTCAACAATCAGTAGCTTGACTTCAGGAATGCTCGTTTTTTGCAGCACTTTTGCGATCGCATCTAAAACCTGAGTTGGGGAGACTGGTTTCTGTAAAAAGCTTCGTCCTCCTAAACGCGCCGCTTTGAGGCGCTCGGTAAAGTTCTCTTGCGCCGTAAAAACCACAACAGGAATAGATGGCTGATAGCTTGCCAATTCTACTAACAGACTGAAACCGTTCTCTGCGGAGTCAGGGAAGCACAGATCGAGTAATACCACATCGGGTTGAGATAAAGCGATCGCTTCTCTCGCTTGAGTAAGGTTAGTCGCTACCTCTGCTTGCATTCCCCTCGCTGTTGCTTCTGATTGCAACACCAGAGCAAGGGGTGCATCGTCATCCACGATTAACAACCGAGTTTGTGGCTTTCCATCCGTCGGTTGAGGTGCAGGAGCAGTGCTTCCCGTATCCTCTAACGTAACTGCTGGTTGCTCTAAGGCTTGCCGTAAGGCGACAACCAGCCCAGAAAGTTGCTCCAACTGAACCGGATTCAGTCCTTCCTCAGCTTGAAGACTCTGTTCAATCTCACGCGACAGACGAGACGCTTCGACAAAGCCAAAACTACCCAGTGAGCCTACTAATGTGTGAGCTTCCCTTACCGCCTGTTGTTGCAATGCTTCCGTGAACGTACCTTCCCGTGATCGCGTTACTGCTTGCTCTAAAATTGTGATGCGATCGTAGTACTTGCCCTTAAATCGCTCCCAAATTGTCGAGAGTTCCGGTATAACTGGCGGTTGAGTTTGATGAGCTGCTGTTGTTGAAGAGGGAGCAGGACGTGGGATTGGTGTCGTTTCTACTTCCCGACTTTTAGGTGCTGATTCTGTTGTTTTCAGACGATACCCAAGTCCGTAGACTGTCTCAATCAACTCCGGCGCACCTGCTTTCTTGAGTTTCTGACGTAAGCTCTTGATGTGCGCTCTAACAGTATTCTCTGAAGGGGGTTCTTCAAACGACCAAAGATGATCGAGAAGGGCACTCTGGCTGAATATTCGCTGAGTATTGCGTAAAAGAAGCTCTATGAGAGCATATTCCTTAGCCGTAAGACGCAACAGTTCTCCATCGTAAGTCACCTTACAACTACTGGGGTCAAGACGCAGGTTTTCCCACTCCAGCAAAGGAGTTCCGATAGAACTGTTACGGCGGAGCAACGCTCGAATTCGGGCTAGTAGCTCAGGTACATCAAAAGGCTTGGTGAGATAATCATCCGCTCCGGCATCTAATCCAATAACTTTATCAGTGCTGATATCGTGAGCAGTGAGTAAGAGAATCGGAGTGCGATCACCTTCTTTCCGGCGCTGCCGACAAAAGCTAATTCCATCTAGCTTTGGCAGCATCAAATCTAGCAAAATCAAATCGTACTCAAATGCTTCTGCTAGTTCCAATCCCTCCTGACCATCTGTCGCCAGCTCAACTAGATAATGCTGATGGGTCAGCGCTTCCTGAAGCAGTTGGGCAATGCTCTCATCGTCCTCTACTAGCAGAATTTTCACAACCGATGGTTACCTAATACCTGTATTTGACAGCAGCATAACAAACAAAGAAAAAGTTGCACATCGCGCAAGAAGTCTCTTTTTGAATGAGGATAAGGAAAGGAGCCGAGGTGGGGAGTAAGCCGTACAACTGTCTAAAGTCAGAATTCTATACTTGTAGATAGTAGGGAAATCTTTATTGAGATTAGCTATGGCTCCCGATCCCAAAATAATGAAAGCTGTCGAGCAACTGGGCTACCGCGTCACCGTTGGGGATGTGGCAACCCAGGCTGGATTAAATATCAATCTTGCCCAACAAGGTTTACTTGCCCTAGCCTCTAATGCGGGCGGACATTTACAGGTGGCAGAGTCGGGTGAGATTGCCTACCTATTTCCCAAAAACTTTCGTTCAGTTCTACGCAACAAGTTCTTACGGTTGCAGTTGCAGGAATGGTGGGAAAAAGTTTGGCGTGTCTTATTTTACCTGATCCGGATTTCTTTCGGAATTGTGCTGCTGCTTTCCATCGTCCTGATTATGGTGGCGATCGCAATTATCGTGATTGGCATTAGTGCAGCTAGCGATAACAATGATTCCGGTGGTGGTGATAGCAGTCATTCCGGGGGGGGCGGTTTCTCCATGCCTTTCTTCTGGTTTGGCCCTGATATCTTCTGGTTTTTCGACCCAGGTTATGATCGGCGCTACTCTCGCCAAGGGGCTGCCTCTCGTTCATCTGAAAAAAAACAGTTAAATTTCCTGGAAGCAATCTTCTCGTTTCTGTTTGGTGATGGCAATCCCAACGCTGATTTAGAAGAACGTCGTTGGCAAGAGATTGCTACTATAATTCGCAATTCACGAGGTGCTGTAGCCGCAGAACAAATTGCACCGTATCTGGACAATCTTGGGGAATCGTATCAACGCGAGTCCGAAGACTATATGCTGCCTGTGCTGGCTCGCTTCGATGGGTATCCAGAAGTTAGCCCAGACGGAGAGATTGTCTATCACTTCCCAACCCTTCAAACCACAGCACGACAGCAGTCTGTGCAAGCCGTGCAAGCTTATCTCCGGGAACGGCTTTGGCGCTTTAGTCAGGCAACTAGTGGTCAGGTTATGTTAGCGATCGGGCTAGGTGCCGTGAACTGTGTTGGTGCTTTAATGCTGGGTTCCCTCTTGAGTGGGGGGCAGATTGCCGCACAACTGGGGGGATTTGTTGCCTTTGTCCAGTCAATTTACTGGTTACTACTGGCTTACGGCATTGGTTTTTTAGCAATCCCACTGATTCGGTATTTCTGGATTCAGCTAAAAAATAAGAGTGTAGAAGCGCGAAATCAAAAACGGCAAGAACAAGCGATCGCACTGAGTCAGGCAGATCCAATTGTTCAGAAGAAAATTGCTTACGCTCAGCAATTCGCTGCTCAAAATGTCATCACTGAAGAAAATTTGGTCTACACCAGTGAAAACGATTTACTCGACCAAGAGATAGATCGAAAAGACCAAATTGATGCAGAGTGGCGACGGCGCTTAGAATCAGGTTCTTGAGCGAAGTAGGGGATGATGAGTGTACTGAGGCTTACCTTACTGCTTCGTTTCCTGTGGCAATACTCCGTTCAAAGGGCCATCAATATAGCAGTTTTCAGTTGAATGAAGTACAGCAGGAGGTGTGTGAAACAAGAGACAGAGCAAGGAAAACAAGAAAGCTGATAGCTGATAGCTGATAGCTGATAGCTGATAGCTGATAGCTGACGGCTTTGGAGCTATATCTATTAGACCTCTTGCAAAAGTCGTCGCTGAGGTACTATGGGGTCTAAACAAAGGCG
>NZ_JCACKQ010000058.1:0-41751 GCF_059505465.1 Symplocastrum torsivum
TTGAGGAGGTTGTGGCAAGACACCTTGCAGTTGTTCAACACTCCAATCAGCTAATTCCTTCACCCGTTGCTTAGCCGCTTGCATAATAGACTGGAACTGTGGGCAATCCTGACACTTGGGAGATTGCCCGACCGCCAAACAATCACACTCAAACACAGGACGTTCATTGAAGCGTCGCTTGCAAGAACAGCAAAGGTAGCGCTGTTTGCCGTTTTCCATACCGCACTTGACAAAATCAGTCGAGTGACAAAAAGGACATTCACGACCGTACACCCTGGGTTGATGCCCATGTTCAACCAGCACTTGCTGAAGAGCCACTTCAGTCCGCAGCTTGATCAGCTCGAAATTACATTTAGTCATGGGATGCTCCTTGCAAAGACCTAAACTTTTAGCTCAATGGATTTAACAAGTCCGTTAGCGACCGTAACGCGCTCGACCAACCGGGGAATCACCGCCATCCGTTCATCAGCACTAAGCAGAGTCCAAATCGCTAAATTATTTCCAGCTTGAAGAATTTCTTGAACCGTCTTACGCTCCAAAGAGCGCTGGGAGAAGGGATTTAGCTCGTCCTGAATTTGTTGGCGGAGATTTTCCTTTATTCGCTCTAAGTCGTCCGAGTGCATCTGTATCTTTTCCAAGTTGGCTAAATCCGCCTCCAGTTGCTTGAGTTTCTCTGTAGGCTTAGGAACTACAAGGGACGTATCATTTGGCTCAACAACAACGACCTGAGACTGCTGCAAAAAGTACTTGCTCAGTTCATCCTCAATTAGGTGTTTACGAGTACCCTTCAAGTTGTTACATCCTTGGCGTGCATGGCGGCAGGCGAAGTAGTGGTAGGTTTGCTGTCCATCCTTGGAGTACCTAGTCTTGGTAATCGCTTTGGCGTGGCATTCAGCACAAAAGACTAAACCCCGGAGATAGGAAAACTCTCGGTAATTATCAAGACTCTCTAAATCATCAGTGAAGAAGCCTCCACCAACATGACGGGCATTGAACTCAAGGATTTGATGAATCTGCGCTGCCTGCTCCGGCGTAAGTAAGCGGTCATTGGGATGGGTATCTTGCACAATCTGCCACTGTTCCGGCGGCAAAGTTTGCCGTCTCCCATCGGGTAACGTCCGTCGCTTCAGGTAAGCCGTATGTCCCTGTAGAACCGGATTCGTTAACCAACGTTTTAGACCATGTGGGTTCCAGTAGAAGATTTTGTCATTACCGTTCCTCTTACTTCGACAGCGCTGGAGACCATACTTATTCGTAAGGCTCCGAACCGCTTTACTAACGCTTTGAGTTTCAAAAAAAATGCGTATACAGTCCTCTCCCAGTTGTGCTGGAGACAGTCCTGGTAACGGTTCCATCTCTAATTGGTAAAAGTCTTGGTAGTTAGCCGGGCGCTCGGATAGGAGACAAAGAAACGGAGTACGATCAAGAGCATAGCGTTCGTTAACCGTAGTGTAAGCAAAAGGGATACAAGAACAAGCGAGCTTCTTGTTGCGTCGGTGCTGAATGCCGTGGTTCACCCGCTCCGAGAGTTGATCCACCTCCATCTCAGCAAAACTCGCCAAGAGATTCAGCATGAGCCGACCCCCAGCATTACCTAAAGTGATATCTTGATCCAACACTCGCAGATTGACCTCGTATTTTTGGAAGACATCCACACACTTACGGATGATTGGGATACGTCTGCCTAAACGGTCGATGCGGGTGATGACAACTTCAGAAACCTCACCCCTTTCAATCATGGCTAACAGTCTCTTTAGCCCAGGGCGATTATCTTTTTTGCCACTTTGAACATCACAAATAACCAAATCAACTCCCGCATTTTCCAAGCGTGCGATTTGCTGTTCAAGGGCATGAGAATTAAGGGCTTGTTCACGAGAAGAAACTCGTACATAACCCAGAACTAGTTTCGGGCTAGTACTTGTGGGCGGCTCTGGTGGCGTTGTAAGTAATTTGTGTAGTGGTGGGCGTTGTTTCATGATTTATTAACCTCAAAAGTTGGGTAGTTGTTGAAAAAAGACCAGCGAGTTTTGTGCATCACCATCAGGTCTTGGTGATGCACAAAATTAGCCTTGGAATTAACCAGGGAAAGAGGTTTCTAGCCGTTCTATCTAGATGGGTAAGTCAGGGCAGATTGTTGATGAGAGCTAAACCATTTTGAGTCGGGTAGTCAGATACCAAAACAAAAAAGTAAGTTGCTTTTGAATTCAGTTAAGTCTTATAAACGAAATCAAACGTTGACGCGCCTGTGGGAGATCTGATAGATTTGATCGGCAGTTTCTGACAAGTCTGTGTGGTTTGATAAGGAATATTGTCTTTCCAGTAAAGAACATCATCAATCGCTTTGATTCTTGCTCTTTGAAATTTCAAATAAATATTCCAAAGTTGACCGAATGGCTTAATTCTTTTCAGGTTTTTTAGTACTAGGAGCGAATAACCTTCCCAACCCGTATCCATCAAAAAATTGATATACTTTTGTTCCTCTTGTTCATCGTCGCTATAGTGATCGGCAAAGAACTTTATCCATCTCCGAAGGCGGTCTTTTTCAGCCCTCTTAGAAAACCAAAGGGGATTTGGGTCGGAAACTACGTTTTGATAAGAGTAGTCAAAGTTCGTTTTGAGGATGTGAATGAAGAGTTGTAGAAAATCCTTAAAGGGATAGTCAATGCCTTTTGGTTTTGCCCAATCTTTAATCTCAGATTCTCCGGCTTTAAGAAGGTAATAAAGGCTTAAGTAAGCCGCTACGTCGATTTGAAGCCTTTTGAATGACCTCTCCGATAAGAGTTGTTGGACAAGATCCTCTAGTTGAGTGTGGTCAGGAAACACTTTCAAGATTTTGTTAGCCAGCAAAATGGATTTGCATTGCCAATAGTGCTGCTCGTTTCGCATCACACCCGCCTGATCATCATTCTGGGGAGAGAAATTGAATAAAGCAACATCTTTAATACGTTGGGCTAGCAAGTAATATTCGCGAGCTTGAGGCGTGTCTTCTAAGTAAGGGAAAACCGTAGGAGTGAGCACTCGTTCAAAACCCAGTGCTTCGTCATGAGCGATCTCTTGCCTGCCCCAGCGCACACATACCTCCATTGTTGCAGGCATGCTTTTTATTAAGAGATAATTCTTCTCGTTAGAGATATAACGAATTCTATCTAGCCTAAAGCAGTCTAGATTAAAAAACTCATTGGGTCTAATAATTCTATTTGGCATAATTTTAATCGCTTGAGGACTAATAACTTCTACCAAATTGAAAGGGCAAGTGGATTTTTTGTCGAAGTTAGTTTCTGTACTTCAGACTAAGGCGCTCTACTCAGCAGCGCTCTCGTGAGCGCAAGCGTATGAATAGGCGCTCTTCAAGTAGGCAAGCTGTGACAGGGGTTGAGAGAGTGAATAGTCTAGCGTGAAGTGGGTGGTAAAGAGCAGCCAGTGGCTTGCACTAACTGCTCAACTCTGGCAGAAGTTGAGAGAAGTACCACCAACTCTCCGAAGCCAACATGGAACTTGACAGACGATGGAGCAATTCCTCAAGCGGCTTATCAGCATCTGGGAAAGGACGACCGCGCAAACACGGCGACAAGTTCAAACTTAATGACCCTTAAACCTAGGGGGAAGCTGACGAAGACATTGAGGTGAATGACTGCAAGTTGGGATGTATCCGCGTCCGCTTGTGAGTGGACATTAGTCTACATCGATTGGCTCCCTATTGGGGGCGAGTGCGTCGATAGTAGGTGCTGCGGCTGATTCCTAGAGACGCGCAGATGTCGGCGATGGAGTCGGTCGAAGTGTCTGCTAGCTTCTGGGCTGTTGCAATCTTCTTCTGGGTGACAGTCTGCTTTCTACCGCCCTTCTTCCCCCTAGCTCTAGCCGCTGCTAATCCAGCCATTGTTCTCTCGCGGATGATGTTGCGCTCAAATTCCGCCAGAGAACAGAAGATGTGAAAGATTAACTTTCCGTTGCTGGTGGTAGTGTCAATGCTCTCGGTCAGACTGGCGAACCCAATCCCTTGAGCGTTAAGGTCTTCCACTACCTCTATTAAATGCTTGAGGGAACGTCCCAAACGGTCGAGTCGCCATACGACCAGTGTGTCACCTGGGCGGAGTTGTTCCAGTGCTTTATCAAGCCCAGGGCGCGATGCGAGAGCTCCACTCACCTTGTCTGTATATGAGTTTGTCCTGTACCTAAAGAATGAAATAACTTGTCAAGGGATGATTAAAAAAATTGGGGGGCACGCGAACAAGATTATTCATATATATTCACTTAACATTTCGACAAAAATATCACAATTTTTAATTTTTCCCGATAGTATCTACTAAGATTTTTTCCGGGCATAGAAGTTATTAAAAAAAATGGAATTTTTTCTAGTTCTCCATATAGCGCAGTGTAGATTTAATCAATTCAAGCTCTTTTGCCAAAAAACTCTACCTTTCCTAAGAGTTAAGCAAACAGTTATTCACTTTTCTAACTGAATTCCTTGCTGTAAGGGATTTGGGCTACAAAAAGTGCAACGAGAAAGTGCGTTAGCTTAAAAAAGCTATTTTAGCCTTATAGAAAAAGCTAACTTCTTAGGATAAAGCTGAATTTAGGATGCCTTTAAAGTTACTTAATTTGGAGATAAATTTTATAAGCTACAAAAGTTTTATGTTTTAGACTTGCGGCAAAGCTGTAGCTATGGCTACACCCTATTTTGGGTATTGGTTCCTGATAGTTATTAAATAAATCAATTAGGGAAAGCCACTTTTGAGTAACAACAGCTTTGCAATGTATCTGTGCTTAATTGCCAAAGGGAAGTAAAGAATGGTTTCTCTAAAACGGCTGCGCCAGCTAGCTTTTGGCATATCTCTCGAAGAAGCAACCTTTGCTCGACGAGGGTTTCGGAGAAATAATGTCGAAGCGCAGCAGCGCCTAGAGCAGATTGGTTACACCTTTTTATATGGCTATCATGCAGCAGCCATCGAAAACGATGAGCCTCAAGCCCTTATCACTGAGCTAAATGCAGTTGCTCCTGAACTACGTGGATTTGCCTTCGAGGGAGCAGCAATGGGTCTTGCCCTGTTGGATTACCTAACACCCTGGAATCGGAATCGGGTGCAGGTTTTCTTGGCAGACGCTGGGGCTGCTCATGCCTACATGGTACATGTGGGTGTGGGTTGGATGCTGGCACGGATGCGTCAGCGCATCGAGCCATCTTTAGCAAAACTGGACTCCTTACTGGGTTGGTTATCAGTTGATGGCTATGGCTTCCACGAGGGGTATTTCCACGCTTCACGCTATGTGGAGCAGCAGGCTATCCCCACAGGAGTTTCTGATTACGCCCGCCGTGTCTTTGACCAAGGGTTGGGGCGCAGTCTGTGGTTTGTCAACGGTGCTGATGTCAATCACATCCCGGTTACGATCGCCGCTTTTTGCCCATCGCGTCAGGCTGACCTTTGGAGTGGCATCGGTCTCGCCTGTGCTTATGCCGGTGGTGTGGAGCGTTCAGACATAGACGCTTTGCGGACAGCCGCTAAGTCTTACTTGCCTCAGCTAGCTCAAGGAGCGGCGTTTGCTGCGAAGGCACGGTCTAGGGCTGGCAACCCAGCTGTTCACACCGAGTTGGCGTGCCAGGTTCTGTGCGGAATGTCGGCTGAAGCAGCCGCTGAGATTACAGACATGGCTCTGAAGGAGCTACCGACTAACGGAGCTTTGCCGACCTACGAACTCTGGCGTCAGCGCATTCAGAATCAATTCTTAGCTGAGGGGGTCAAAGCATGAGTATCTTGGCAGGTTTCATCCAGCAGCATGTCAAGCGGCTGCTAGCGATCGCTGTAATTTTAGGGTTATTCGGGTTTACCCGCCTTCCCGCCTTGTCGGCTACCGAACAAGCTGCGATCGCAGACCGCTTTGACTTCTCAAGCTTGCCGTTGCCTGAGTTAAAGGGACAATCGCCCCGATTTGTGCGAGCGGTTCACCCAAGTCTGGAGCGTCACTCAGCCTGGATTTCCTCCGTCGGTGCCTCCGTAGCGCTGAACGATCTCGACGGAGATGGATTATCCAACGATGTTTGCTATGTAGACACACGAACCGATCGAGTCATTGTAGCGTCGGTGCCGGGAACGACTAACCGTTATCAACCCTTCAAGCTAGAGCCAACTGCTCTCTCCTACAATCCAGCCACAATGGCACCAATGGGTTGCCTGCCTGGAGACTTAAATGAAGATGGGCTGATGGACATCCTTGTCTACTATTGGGGACGCACCCCCATTGCCTTTCTCCATGCTCAGGCAGAAGCAAACACGGTAGAGACAACCAGCCGAGATGTTTCTACTCTCAACAGCAACATTTATGTACAGCGAGAGATAGTACCAAAGCAACAGCGATGGTACACCAATGCCGCTACGTTTGCAGACTTGGATGGTGACGGACACCCTGACTTAATTGTCGGCAACTACTTTCAGGATGATGCTGAAATTCTCAACGTTAATGCCACTGGCGTAGAGTCCATGCAGCATTCGATGACCCGAGCCTACAACGGTGGGCATAATCGGCTGATGCTGTGGGCAGGGGCAACGATAGGGGCAGAACCGACAGTGCGGTTCCAAGAGGCTAAGGGGGTTTTAGACGAGTCTGTTGCTCGCGGTTGGACGCTAGCTGTGGGAACGGCGGATCTTGACGGCGACCTCCTCCCTGAAATCTATTTTGCTAATGATTTTGGACCCGACCGACTACTGCACAATCGCTCAAAACCAGGGGAACTCCAGTTTGCGCTTCTAGAAGGTAAGAAAACACTGACTACCCCCAATTCCAAAGTGCTGGGTCATGATGGATTCAAAGGCATGGGGGTGGACTTCGGGGACGTAAACGAGGATGGATTGCTCGACATTTATGTGAGTAACATTGCTGCTGAATACGCCCTAGAAGAAAGTCACTTTCTCTTTGTCAGCACAGGCGAACTCGATCGCATGAGTAAAGGTGTTGCCCCCTATATCGATCGCAGCGAACCCTTGGGCTTATCCCGAAGTGGATGGGGTTGGGAAACAAAGTTTGGTGATTTTGATAACGACGGAGGTCTTGAGGCGCTACAGGCAACAGGCTTCGCCAAAGGCACTGTCAACCGCTGGCCAGAGTTACACGAACTGGCGATGGGCAATGATGAACTTCTGAAGCTACCAGGTGTCTGGCCGCGTTTCCAACCCGGTGACGACTTGAGCGGCCATCAGCATAACCCGTTTTTTGTGCGTGCCTCTAATGGACGGTATTACGACCTTGCCAAGGAACTGGGGCTTGACAAACCCCAAGTTACTCGTGGGATTGCCACAGCTGACGTAGATGGTGATGGCGATTTAGATTTCGCCGTAGCGAACCAGTGGGAGCCTTCCTATTTGTATCGCAATGAGAGTCCCCAGGCTGGCACCTTTTTAGGACTCCATCTGCTGCTGCCACTTCACTCACAACAGTTGTCAGGAACTAGTTTTCGTCCTGGTCATCCGGGGACTGAGACACTAGGACGACCTGCGATTGGAGCTACGGCAACGGTCTACCTTCCAGATGGGCGACGACTGGTAGCCCAGGTGGATGGCGGCAACGGTCATTCCGGAGCCCGCAGTCCTGACCTCCACTTCGGGCTAGGTCAGCTTGAGCGCGATATTCAGATGCCAGTTGAGCTGCATTGGCGAGATTTGGAAGGTCAGGTGCATCAGGAAACGTTGCAATTAACGCCGGGTTGGCACACGGTGCTGCTTGACACAAACGCTGTTGGCTCCAGCCTAGCAACAGAGCCGAGAACATCTTCAGCAAAAGGACAGGTGTGATTGATGGTCATAGATAGCAACTGGGATAGAACGAACCGCCTTGCAGGGTTGCGACGCTTCGCTGTAGCGATTAGTCTCTTGAACATTTTGGGACACACCATCTTGGGCTTTGAGCAATCCTGGGCGCAGCCTTTAGTTGCTCTGGTTACTGCCTACAGCCTGGAGATACTACTTGAATGGGTTGACGCTTGGGTTAATCAACGTACACCTGGCTTCGTCGGTAGTTTCGGGCAGCTTGTTGACTTCCTGCTATCCGCCCACATTACAGGTTTGGCGATCGCTATGCTGCTTTACGCGAATGATCGTCTGTTACTAATCGCTTTTGCCACTGCCGTCGCCATCGGCTCGAAAGCGATCGTTCGTGCGCCAGTTGGCAATAGCACGCGGCACTTCTTGAACCCTTCTAACTTGGGCATCACGATTACTCTCCTGCTCTTTCCCTGGGTGGGTATTGCTCCCCCTTATCAATTCACTGAAAATCTCAGCGGTATAGGCGATTGGATTCTGCCCGGACTGCTGATCGTTTCTGGAACCTTCTTGAACGCTCGCTTCACCCATCGACTTCCCCTTATAGCCGCTTGGTTAGGCGGATTCGCTGTACAAGCCTTATTAAGAAGCTTAGTGTTTGGGATGCCAATCGTTGCTGGATTCGTGCCAATGACGGGTGTGGCATTTCTCTTGTTCACCTTTTATATGGTGACAGATCCAGGCACAACGCCCAGTAAACCGCTAAACCAAGTGATATTTGGAGCGTCAGTTGCAGCGGTTTATGGGTTACTGATGGTCAGCCACATCGTATTTGGGTTTTTCTTCGCTCTCACACTAGTCTGCACCTTGCGGGGACTGGTTTTTTATGCCCAAGCATTGGCTACCAACATGGCACGCACGAAGGTTCTGGTGCCAGCATCCACAGTAGTCGGGGAAGTGTGAGCGATGATACCTGCGATCGCTATTGTTGGCATGGCTTGCTGCTATCCAGATGCTCGCTCACCCATTGAGCTGTGGGAAAACGCACTCGCCCAGCGTCGGGCGTTCAGGCAACTACCAGCGGAACGCCTCAATTTGGCAGACTATCTATCTGCTGACCGAAGTATTCCTGATTGCACCTACTCTGCTGAAGCAGCACTCATTGAGGGCTACGAGTTCGACCGCGTTAGTTTCCGAGTCGCTGGCAGCACGTTTCGCTCCGCTGACTGGGTTCACTGGCTGGCGTTAGATGTTGCTGCCCAAGCTTTGGCGGATGCGGGATTTTCTGAGGGGGAAAACCTACCCCGTGATGCGACTGGAGTTTTGCTGGGCAACACACTGACTGGAGAATTCTCCAGAGTGAATACGATGCGGCTGCGTTGGCCCTATGTGCGTCGAGTCGTCGAAGCTTCACTGATGCAAGAAGGCTGGTCGCCAGAGCATACTCTTACATTCCTAAAAAATCTAGAAGCACAATACAAAGCCCCCTTCTCTCCAATTGGCGAAGAAACCCTTGCCGGTAACTTGTCCAACACCATTGCCGGACGTATCTGCAATCATTTCAATCTTAAGGGAGGCGGCTATACCCTTGACGGTGCCTGTAGCTCTTCACTTTTAGCTGTTGCCAATGCGGCGAACGCGCTTGTTGCAGGAGATCTTGATGTAGCCTTGGCGGGCGGCGTGGATTTGAGCCTAGACCCATTTGAGCTGGTAGGGTTTGCCAAAGCAGGTGCACTGGCATCTGAAGAGATGCGAGTCTATGACGCTCGTTCGGCTGGCTTCTGGCCAGGTGAGGGCTGTGGATTTGTGGTGTTAATGCGATATGAGGATGCCGTAGCCCAGCAGCACCGCATTTATGCAACCCTTCGCGGTTGGGGCATCTCATCGGATGGCAGTGGTGGGATTACCCGCCCTGAAGTTGAAGGTCAACTCTTAGCGTTGCACCATGCCTATCGTCGGGCTGGTTTCAGTATTGAAACCGTTAGTTACTTTGAAGGACACGGCACTGGCACCAGCGTTGGCGATACCACCGAACTTCAAGCCCTATCTCGCGCTCGTCGGGAAGTAGCATCGGTAGCCCCCCCCGCCGTCATCGGCTCTATCAAAGCGAATATCGGTCATACCAAAGCAGCGGCTGGAGTGGCTGGGCTGATTAAGGCGACGATGGCTCTCTACACTCAAATCTTGCCACCGACGACGGGTTGCGAACAGCCCCACCCAGAATTGACCAGTGAAAAACCTGCCCTGCGAGTGCTGAGCGAAGGTCAGAGTTGGCCAGCTGACTTGCCACTTCGTGCTGGTGCCAGCGCTATGGGATTTGGGGGAATCAACACGCATGTCGTACTGGAAGGGATTGCTGCTGAGCGACGCCAGACCCTCAGTTCCCAAGAGCGTGTTCTGCTGACTTCAGCCCAGGATGCTGAGTTACTTCTGCTCGGTGCCCAGGATAGAGACGAACTGCGGCGGCAGGTGGAACATCTGCTGACGCTAGCTCCCAGATTGTCTAGGGCAGAGGTGATTGACCTGGCTGCCCAGTTGGAAAGAACCCCGAAAAGTTCCGTGCCTGTACGGGCAGCGCTCGTGGCAAGCAGTCCAAGGGAGTTAACAAGCTGCTTGGAACTACTGAGGTCATGGCTTGTAGATGGAGTAACAACTCAGCTAGACAGTCGAAAAGGCGTGTTTCTTGGAGACTGTATACCTGCGCCGCGTATCGGTTTCCTCTTCCCCGGACAAGGTTCACCCGTACATATCAGTGGGGGAGCGTGGTGCCGCCGTTTTGAGTTGGTGCGAGAACTGTATGAGCGAGCAACTTTCCCTACAGTGAGTGACAGCAAAGCAACTGTAGTGGCGCAACCGGCAATCGTCACAGCTTCAATGGCAGCGTTGCGCGTGTTGGATAAGCTCGGCGTTACAGCAAGCCTCGCTGTTGGACACAGCTTAGGTGAACTGAGTGCCCTCCACTGGGCTGGTGTTCTGGATGAGGCGGCATTGCTACGAGTGGCTACTGTTCGGGCAAAGGCAATGACGGAACTGGGGCATCCAACGGGTGCGATGGCTAGTATCCAAGCCCCGGAGCCTGAGGTGGCAGGATTACTCAATGGCGAAGTAGTTGTCATCGCGGGACTGAACTCACCCCATCAGACTGTTATTTCTGGACAAACTGAGGGAGTGGCTGCTGTTGTTGCTAGGGCTGCTGCTCGGGGCTTCAAGACGGTGAACTTACCCGTCTCCCATGCCTTTCACTCCCCGTTAGTCGCCGCCGCCGCACAGCCACTGGCGGAACATCTTGCTGGTGAAGCGTTCCAACCTTTGCAACGTACTGTTATCTCTACTGTCACGGGGTCTCCAATTGCAGATCGTGAAGATCTGCGATCGCTCCTTTGTCGCCAAGTTACTGCTCCAGTCAGGTTTATTGACGCCGTAACGAAGGCAGCGGAAGAAGTCGATCTCTTCCTTGAAGTTGGACCGGGTCGAGTTCTAAGTGGACTGGCTGCTGAATTCGCGAACGTTCCAGTTGTCGCCCTAGATGCCAGCAGTGCTTCCCTAAAAGGATTGCTACAGGCAATTGGAGCAGCGTTTGTACTTGGAGCACCAGTTCATCACAGAGCATTATTTGCTGACCGATTTACACGACCGTTCGATCTGAACTGGCATCCCCGATTCTTTGTGAATCCCTGTGAGTTAGCACCAAAATTCCCAGAGGAGTCCGAGCCAGCAGCGCTAAAGCTTGATATTAAATCGTTGCCCAATCCTGATCGGATGGAAGAAGCGAACTCTAGCGCTTTAAAAAATGGATTGCAACTCAAAAATATTTCCCCTGCGGCTCAATATTCTTTATCAGAGGTTGAAGATTTAGTAGATAATTCCCACCTTGATAAATCACCCTTAGAGCTAGTTCGCCAGTTAGTTGCTCAACGGGCAGAACTTCCTGTTTCTGCTGTCGAAGATCATCATCGTTTGTTGGGCGATCTTCATCTCAATTCAATTACCGTTAGCCAAGTTGTGGTGGAAGCTGCTCGATCGCTCAATTTAGCACCACCTGTTGCTCCGACCGATTACGCCAATGCAACGGTTGCTGAGGCGGCTCAGGCATTAGAGGAACTCTTACGAATTGGTGGTTCGCGGGCAGACAATATTGAAGAGAGACTACCGTTGGGGGTGGATTCATGGGTACGCACGTTTACCGTTGAACTGGTTGAGCGTTCTCTACCTCGTCGTCAGAGTTTTGCTGGTTCGCAAGGGTCTTGGCGAGCGATCGCAACCCCCGATCATCCTTTAGCAGAACTGTTGCAGGAGGCATTCAAGCACTGTGAGGGTCATGGCGTTGTCGTGTGTCTTCCTGCTGAACTTGAGATTGGTACAGCGTCTTTACAGGAGATGCCTCACATTGAGCTGTTATTAGAGGGAGTTCGCGCAGTATTAGCAGAGCGAGAGAATGCTCGGTTTGTGCTGGTGCAACAGGGTGGAGGTGGAGCCGCATTTGCTCGAACCCTTTATCTAGAAGCACCGCAGGTGACGACTTGCGTTGTCAATGTACCAGTGGATCATCCACAAGCTGTGGAATGGATTTTGGCAGAAGCTAGGGCGGCTGTGGGATATTCTGAGGCGCATTATGATGCCTCTGGAAGGCGACGAGAGGCAGCGCTGCGTCTGTTGCCCTTACCAGAAGAACTGATTGAACCTTCACTAAGACCAGATGATGTTTTGTTAGTGACAGGTGGTGGCAAAGGAATTGCTGCCGAATGTGCGCTCTCTTTAGCCCGAGAAACAGGAGTTCGGCTGGCACTATTGGGGCGATCGCACCCTGATACAGATTCTGAACTTTCCACCAACTTGGCGAGAATGGCGGCGGCGGGTGTCCAGGTGCAGTATGTTGCGGCTGATGTTACTGATGCAGATGCAGTTCGGGATGCAGTTCAAAAAGTTGAGGCATCTTTGGGACCGATCGCAGCTATTCTGCATGGTGCTGGGGTGAATGTGCCACAGCTACTAAGTTCTCTTGAGCGAGCGGATTTCTTGAAAACGCTAGCCCCCAAAGTGCAGGGAATTCGTAATGTACTGGCAGCAGTGAATCCAGAGCAATTACGGCTCTTGGTTACCTTTGGTTCGATTATTGCCCGTACTGGTTTACCAGGAGAAGCGGATTATGCGTTGGCAAATGAGTGGTTAGCTCAGCTAATTGAGCATTTTCAGACAGAGCATCCGAACTGTCGGTGTCTGAATGTAGAGTGGTCAATTTGGTCGGGTGTTGGCATGGGCGATCGCCTCGGTCGAGTTGATGTGCTGATGCAGCAGGGCATTACACCAATTACACCTGATATTGGCATCACAATGTTGCAGCGTTTGATTGCACAGCCTTTGCCAATGACTTCTGTAGTTGTAACGGGGCGGTTTGGAGAGGCACCGACGCTCAAGTTGGAACAGCCAGAGCTACCGTTCCTACGATTTCTTGAGCAGCCAAGGGTTTATTACCCCGGTGTGGAACTGGTTGTTGATGTCGAGCTGTCAGTCAACAACGATCCCTATTTAAACGATCATGTATTTCAAGGCGAGCGAGTTTTTCCAGCAGTCCTGGGGCTTGAGGCAATGGCTCAGGTAGCAATGGCGTTGTTAGAAACTACTGAGTTGCCGATTTTTGAAGATGTGCAGTTCAATCGTCCTGTTGTAGTTTCTGAGAGTGCTCCTTTGAAAATTCGTTTGGCAGCACTGGTACGAGGGAAGAACCAGATTGAGGTTGTTCTGAGAAGTGAGCAAACGGCTTTTCAGGTCGATCATTTCCGAGCTATTTGTTGGGTTGGCAAGCAAGTATCAGGGATAGGTGAGCAGTCCAAGCACTTTGCTGATATTAAGGATAATAAACCTCATGTTTCGCTCAATCCTGAACAAGACCTCTATGGTGAAATTCTCTTTCATGGCGGACGTTTTCAACGGCTGCATGGTTACCGGAAACTGAGAGCGACGGAGTGTCTGGCTGAGATTGCACTGGCTACCGAAACTAATTGGTTTAGCCGCTATTTACCAAGAGATCTTGTTCTAGGCGATCCAGCGACTCGCGATGCTGCAATTCATGCGCTCCAAGCCTGTATCCCTCATGCAACCATTTTGCCAATTGGAGTGGATCGGCTGATTTCGAGTGCAGTGCAGTCAGCTAATGTCCACTTCGTATATGCCAAAGAGCGATCGCAAGTAGGTGATACCTTCATCTATGACTTGGAAATGATTGGAGCAGATGGCACTGTGCTGGAGATTTGGGAAGGGTTACGATTGCAGGCTGTTCATCAATCAGCTTCAGAACGGGTATGGCCAGAGCCGCTCTTAGTCCCTTATCTGGAGCGCCGGATTCGAGAGCTAATTCCTACAACGGATTTAACAGTTGTCGTAGATAGGGATGCAAATGTTGAACGTCGAGTAAGGAGCGATCGTGCGATTCAGCAAGCAATTGGTTCAAGTGTACCCATCTGGCGGCGTTCTGATGGGAAACCAGATGTTATATGTAATCGTGTTGTGTCACTAGCACATTCGCGTGATGTCACGCTAGTAGTTACTGGTTCAGCACTATTTAGCTGTGATATTGAGCCAGTAGTAACTCGCTCTATTGATTTGTGGAAGAACCTTCTTAGTTCAACTCGATTCTCACTAGCAGAGTATGTTGCTCAAGAGGGAGAAGATTTCAATGTAGCAGCTACTCGAGTTTGGGCTGTCAACGAATGTTTGAAAAAAATAGGAAGAATGGAGAGTGTTCCATTGGTTCTCTTAAGTTCTGTTGCAGAACGGTGGGTTTTATTTAAATCGGGAGCGCTTATTATTGCAACGTCCATCGTATCAGTACAGGGTTGGACGGAAGATCTAACACTAGCTGTATTAATAAGCAAGGAAAGTAACATCGATGAAAGTCTTGGTTTCTCAGTGAGCATAACTGCTTGAGAAAAGGAGAGGAAAGTGAATAGCAAAAACACTTTACCTAACATGGAACACACTATGTATATTAATGTTTCCCAAAAACTGGTCTACTAAACTCTGACTACATGCGAATAATGGGATACATAATTTACTCAATACACTGAGATTGATGCAAAACCTAGTGGTTACATTCGGCTATGCTAGAAATTTTTTGGGTAATACATCAAATAAATAAAATTACACAAAAATATACAAATAAAATTTTTATTTTTTTAGGTTTACCGATATCCAATAGTAGTTAATTGGCTTAAAATGAAACAAGCTAAAAAGTAATAAGTCCAAGATAATTCCAAAGGTGGAGGATTTCTATGTTTCTGCAATCAAAAAAACAAGAAACTGCTGAGAATATTTTCGCGACAGCTAATGCGGATTTAGATCCTGAACTTGAGTCAATGGATCCATCTGAACGATTGGAATTTTCACGCCCATCCAAAATAGGGATTAATAGATTTGACACGCGAAGCGATGATGAATTGAAGGATGTTGCCTTTCAACACATCCTCTCTATGGAAAGGGAAAGAGCTGTATGGGAGTATGCTGATCGCAATAAAGTTCGTGCTTTACCTTTACTAAAACAAGTAGCAAGGCAAGATTCAGATCCTTCAATTCGATGGAGTACGCTCTGGGCAATTCAGAAGTTTGGAGGTATTCAAAGTAAGGAGGTTATTGGTGAATCATTGAAAGATGAACATCCTGAAGTTAGAGATTGGGCTCATCTTTTACTAAGAGAAATTACCGGAACAGGAGAAGGGGAGCCAGATAGTAGAAAAGCAAAAATTGATGAAAGCAATCCCTTCGATCAAACTTTACCCCTATTGATAGCTGGCTATGCTCGTGTGCTTGTTCCTACTATGGGCTTTGTTCAAGCTACTTTATCACCACAATGGTTCGAGTCAATTATGGGTCGTGTAATGGCATGTACTCGCGAGGAAACCTTTAATACAGATTTGGTTATTGAGAAAAAGATTTCTGGTTATCATCCAGATGGGACAGATCACCTTGAAATTTATAAGTTTTATGGTTTTACCCAGGAAATATCAACAAACGTTTGCGATCACCAGTACCAATGCGAAGCTTGTCACACTTTCTATCCTTCAGGAAAGGTAGAAGATGTATCAGTTCCTCCCCTTAATGATGTTGTCGCAAGGCTTGAACGTAGAGCTCGAACATTAAGAGTAGAATTGAAAGAGTTTCCGGGTAGGAAGATAGTCCAATCTGTTAGAGGACGCTACATGGGTGTAGCGTATGTTGATTTGAACCGAATTTTTGAAAATAAAATGAACATAGGCCCTGGCGAGGTTCAACTTTCAAACTTGTCACATCCTATAGTTGGAACCATGACTAACACCTTACTCTTTGGAACATTCAAGGGTAAGTTATCTGATATTGATGGTGACGGCTATTTAGATGTAAATACTGAGCCTTGCCATGGAACAGTGGATGGAAAGCTCGATTTTGATTTAGATCATTTAGCAGACGGTGATCCTTTTGATCCCTTCTACAGAGGACGTTGCTAAATAGAGGTATAAATTATTGAGGAACAAGAACTTTATATCAATCTTGGGCGTTGCTGAACTTTGGAATGAATTACATTGTAGGCGAGGTTCTCGCAACAGACTTCTATGCCCTGCTTGAAAGAGTATAGAAGTCTGGCTAGGAGTGTACCCCGCTAGAATCATCTCTTCATTCAGCAACGTCTGACAGAGAATGTTGATTAGCTGATTCCATACTTAAGTTTCATGCTTTGACAGAAGAGGTAAAAATCATGTCTCAAGAACAGTGGTCTAATTTGGGGCAACAGTTTAGAAAGTTTTTGTTGGGTTTAGTTTCTGAATCTAATCAAGATGTCAAATTCAGTAATCCATCTGAACCTACACCAGATACAAGTATGCAACGTTCTACGTATTCAGGTCAAACTTCAAATGAAGCACAAAATTCAACCTCTGGTAATTATGGAAGTTATGGAGGCACTAGCTCTCTCGAACCTACTATCTATGCAGAGATAGATGATTTCAATCCAGGAGCAATTCTGAAACCAGGCAACTTACTAGTAACTTTTCAACCAAGAAAGGCTTGCTACCAGATTGATCCTGAATCTGGAGACGTTGAATTTCTTTTTTCTCTTCGGCGGAAACAAGGTTTATTTTTATGGCGTGCAATTGCTGATAGAGAGGGAAACATTTATTGCTCTTATTCAGGTAATATAATTGGTCAAGAACCCTACCAGCGTGCTATATTTGGCACTTCAGGTGGTGTAGTAAGGATAAATTACCGACGGACAGATAGAGTTGTTCCACTAGCAGAAGACTCTGTCAATGTAGCTGTAGGAGATAACGTTGTAGATCCTTTAGGGATGGAGTTTTTAGAAAACAATCGTATTCTTGTTGCTGACTTTAATGGTTTTGGTGGAACTGGCTTTGTTTATATTATTAATCGATTTACTGGTGTACGAGAACGTACTATCAGTAGCAGCTTGTTCATTGATCCCATTAAAGCAGTACTAGATAATGATGGTTTTATTTGGGTTGCTAACGCAGATCAGGCATCTCAAGATGGAGATGTTGTTTGTATTGACCCCAACGGTAAACAAACAATTATAGTCCAAAGGCAAGGAAAGAGCGTTGGTGCCTTGGTTGATATACTTCAATCTCAAAACCCTGATGAACTAATTCTTATCAGAGATAGTCTACCCGCTCTAGAGACTAGCGCCATTTTAATCATGAATAAAAGAAATGGAGAGTTTGACTCAATAATAACAGCATCTCGTGGTTTACCCCGTTTCTATTCGCAAGGGTATGTAGATGGTAATTATCTTTGGGTGGCTGAGTCTTACGAAAATAAAATACTGAGGATTGATCTTACAACGAGAAGCATAACACAAGAAATTGATGCGACAAGAATTCGAGGAGGAATTCGAGGATTTCGTAGTTCATATGACGTTATTGAAAGCATTTCTGTTATTCCTAAAGATGTGAAACAGAAGTAGAAATGAGTTCAGATTGAGGGATTGAGCTTTGTTCCTCGTAGATTTAGCTAGTAAGCTTTACTTTAAGTTAAAATGAACAAAAATTATGAATGATTTCTACCGTCTAGGTAAATCTACCAAGGCTTTCTTGCAAGGTTTTCTAAATACTCCAAGCTTGTTGAACGTAGAGCATTTATCTAACTCGTTATCCGACTCGCTGGTATATTTTGAGCAAGAACCAGTACTCGATATTAATGATATTCAAGGTAATGTTTTAGCTGGATTTAGTAAGAATTTTCAATCGCTTATTTTTTTGAAAATCCTTGAACCACAAAATGCTAAATCTTGGATCAAATCAATAGAGTTTTCAATAGCTACTCTTGAAGAAGTTTTGATTTTTAAAAAACTTTATCAAAAAATTCGTGAGCGTAGAGGTCCACATACTGGAACAGTTCAGTCTACATGGATCAATATTGCTTTCTCGTATAGTGGATTGAGAAAGTTAGTTAAAGGTGTTGAGCAATTTTCAGACTCTGCCTTTCGTGAAGGTATGCATACTCGTTCAGCGATTTTAGGAGATCCAACTGAGGGCAACTCGGATGGTAATTGTAATAACTGGTTAATTGGTAGTCCCACTTCTATACCAGACATTGTTGTTATAATTGCTAGCGATGAAAAAACCAAGTTGGCTGATAAAGTAGCTGAGGTTGAGGCAGGCTTAAATAGTAGCTTGAGAATTATGTTTAAGCAGCAGGGAGAAGCGCCTCCTCCTCCCTTAACGGGATATGAACCTTTTGGCTTCCGTGATGGCATCTCTCAACCTGGAATACGGGGACGCCTTTCAAAAAATCCCGAGGATTTTCTTACTTTGCGCGAAAACCCTGATAACCAAAACCAGGGTAAGCCTGGGCAGAACCTCCTTTGGCCTGGCGAGTTTGTTTTCGGCTATCCAAAGCAAGACCCAATTGATCCATTGAAACCTGGACAGATAGCAGACGCTGGTCCATCTTGGGCTAAGAACGGTTCGTTCCTAGTTTTCCGTAGACTTCGTCAGGATATAGAAGGTTTTCGCAGCTTCACACACTCGGTTGTGGCAGAGTTATCCAAAAAGATCCCTACATCTTCTGGTATCAAATCTGAAGAAATTGCTGCAAAGCTTATGGGTCGGTGGCAAAGCGGTGCACCAATTCTTCTTTCGCCTAAAACGGACAATGCTGCTATTGCAGAAGATGAGAGCATCAACAACAACTTTGGATTTAAACAAGATGTCTTGGGATTAATTTGTCCTCATGCTGCTCACATTCGTAAAGCCTACCCTCGTGACGATTTAGATACTCAAGGAGCCGAAGCTGCTATACAGACTCATCGCTTATTGCGCCGAGGTATCCCCTTCGGTGAACCATATCCTGCTTCAGGTGAACGAGGTTTATTATTTCTGGCATACCAAACATCTTTTGAACGGCAGTTTGAATTCATCACGCGTTCCTGGATGAACAATCCTAATTTCAGGGATAGCAACGATGGTTATGATCCTATTGTTGGCCAAAACAACAACGCTGGGGAGAATCGCGCTCGAACCTTTGTCCTTCCAGTTCAGAAAAGCGATGGTACTATTGAGAAAATCTCAATTGACTTACCAAATGATTGGGTTATACCAACAGGAGGCGGCTACTTTTTTGCCCCTTCAATTAGCGCATTGAAATATTTGGCTAGTAATTAGTATGGATACAAAGAGTATAAATCTGTCCCTACTTATTGCTGCTCCAATATCTCATGTTTGGGATTGTTTAACCCAATCGAAGAATATTCATCAATGGTGGAGTAGCAAAGTAAAACTGGAGCCTTATCTTCAAGGAGGGTTGGAGGAGCTTTGGGAAAACGAGCAAGGTCAAACAGTTGTAACTAGAGGAAAGGTTTTAGCAATTCAACCTCCTCAAGAACTCATCCTTAGCTGGGCTGATGAAGACTGGAGTGCAGAAACCCAAGTGACATTCTTATTGGTTTCCAGTGATAATAATACCCTGCTAACACTAGCGCATAAAGGTTTGGAACACTTTCCAAATCAACTTGGTGATACTTTACTAGCTCACCATCAGAAGGGTTGGACAGAATTACTTCAAAACCTCAAGGTTTTAGCTGAAACGAATAATCATAGACTCCAAACAGAGCAAAATTGAGTTTATACAGAATTATATCAATACAAAAGTTCTAATCAAATTCCTTAAGGAAGCTTACTTATGAACTCTAATGTGTATGAATATCATCATATCGTAAGTTTTGAAGAGACTAATCTGGTTGGAAACGTTTACTACGTAAATTATGTGAGCTGGCAAGGGCGTTGCCGAGAAATGTTCTTGCGCGATCGCACACCTGATGTGTTGACCGAACTGTCGCAAGACCTTGCTCTCGCAACAGTTCGGGTGTCATGCGAATACTTCGCAGAGCTTTTTGCCTTTGATGAAGTCATCATCCGTATGAGTTTAGGGGCGCTAAAGCAAAACCGAATAACAATGATCTTTGAATACTGGTGTCTTGCTCGTAACCCCAAAGAACCGATCGCCCGAGGTGAACAAGAAGTAGCTTGTATGCGCCGAGAAGGAGACAAACTCGTTCCAACGCCTATTCCAAAATCATTACGAGATTCATTACAACCTTATGCTTTGGCATAAGTGCCAAATAAATTAACAAACAGGAGCATAACCATGAGCCAGATCAAGACTGCCATCAGCAACACTCAGTTAATCCAACGTCCAAAGCTAATGGCTCAGTCCGTGTTCCACAAGCTCAATGGACAATGGCACAAACCAGCCATGCAAGTGTTCACGGTCATCATCGTGGCTCATCTGCTAGAACACGTCTTTCAGGCCTATCAGGTTTATGCTCTGGGTTGGTCTCGTAAAGATGCATTAGGTGCCTTGGGATTAATATACCCCTGGTTAGTCCGCTCAGAATGGTTGCATTACGGGCATGCACTCTTCATGCTACTAGGTCTAGCTGCTCTACGCCCCGCCATAGTCGGACGCGCCCGTATTTGGTGGGACATTACATTTGCGATCGCGTTTTATCACCACTTCGAGCATGCCCTGCTGCTGGGACAAGCGTTAACCCACGAAAACCTGTTTGGCTCTCCCGTTCCCACCAGCATCGGTCAACTGTGGATTCCTCGCCTCGAACTCCATCTCTTCTACAATGCGATCATACTCATACCAATGCTGATTGCCTTGTATTACCATCGTTTCCCAGGTGACTCTGTACCCGAATAATTACCCAAAGCCTAGTTGAATGCCTAATGAACGGTAGCTCCTCCAAAAACTTTCCTCTTCCTCAACCGCTCTGTTGTGCATACTGGCTTACTCCTACATGGTAATAATAAGATTCCTGAATGTCTTTCTTATTGTTGGATTTGAAGTTATTCGATTAGTTCTGGCTCTCTGTTTCCACATACTTTTTTGGAAACGTCTAACTTTACGTTCGTATTTTGCTAAGGAGCTTCCGCTCATTTGTGAACGACTGGGTGGTGCTTTTCCAAAAGTGGGACAAATCCTCGCTACCAGGGCAGATCTATTACCTCTCGACATTTGCGAGGCATTGAGCTGTTTGCAGGATCAAGTGAAAGCTCTTAGTCCAAGCACAACCAAACGAATTTTAGACAAAGACACACTCTCTCAAAACATCCAAGACGTTGATTTCGTTCCGGTAGCAAGCGCCACCATCGCCCAGGTACATCGTGGCAGTCGTTGCGATGATAGCCGCCAAATCGCGCTAAAAGTCCTACGACCAAATGTACAGAGGACATTAGAGAGTGATTGCCAAATTATTCAGTTCTTCGGACAATTTATCGCGAGACTACCCGCGATGCAGAGTATTCCTGTGAAGGAGGCATTGAAGGAAGCCAGTGATATCCTGATCGGTCAGACTGATTTTGCGCGTGAAGCGTCAAATTTGAAACGACTCCATGCCCTCTTTTCCAATAGTAATGACGTTCTCGTGCCGATGCTTCACGAAGACCTCTGCACGCCAGAAATTCTTGTGATGGAATTCATTCCTGGTCTGCGAAAGCTCAGCGACCCTGCGTTGCCAGAACACATCGCAAGGCAAGCTCTTACCGTTGGAGTGCGATCGCTCTACAGCATGATCTTCAAGGAAGGATTCATCCACTGCGACATGCATCCCGGCAATGTCCTAGTGGCTCCCGATGGTCGATTGGTCATTCTGGATGCAGGATTCATGTGCCAGCTCGATGACTCTACCCGTCGCAGTTTCGCTAAATTCTTTCTGTCCATCGCTTTCCGTGATGGCAGCAGCGCGGCCTGCATCGTGCGTGAAACTGCTCAATGCCTCCCTTCAAACCTCAATGTCAGAGCCTTCGATGATGACATCACCTGTTTGATCAAACGGGTGGGGGGACTGCGAGCTAGGGATTTTCAGGTGGCGGGTTTTGTCGGAGAGCTATTTGCGATCCAGCACAAGCATGGTATCTACGGTACCAATCAATTCACGCTGACAATCCTCTCCCTGCTGGTCTTTGAAGGTGTAGCCAAGCAGCGGTTCCCCGATCTCAACTTCCAGCAGGAAGCTGTGCCGTTTGTGATGGCTGCATTGGCAAGGTAAGCTAGTCCAGTGTTATTCGAGCGATGGAACGGATGGAGCTTACCTTGTAAAACACAGAAGTAAATGGCTTTTTATCAGTTTAAGTAACACTGATTTTTTACCATGAAATATCTACAGGGCTAGTTTCGAGCGTGGAAAAGTAAACAAAAAAAGCAAATCGGGGTGGGTAAGGTATACCTCGCCAACTGAATGGCACAAAGAGTACACTGCCTTATAACGTCTAGACAGATAAAGATGAAGGAAAGCCACTCATTCACGGTATGCTGGCACTCAAGCTAAATGTGCCACGCAACCAACCAGATGAGCCGAGCGATCGCACTATTCAATCAAGCGGGTGGGGTCGGGAAAACGACAATTACTCAGAACCTAGGCTACCAACTCTCTACACGGGGTCACAAGGTTCTTCTCATCGACCTCGACCCCCAAGCTTCGCTAACGACTTTCATGGGGATTGACCCTGATAGTTTGGATAAGACCCTGTTCGACACCCTGGTCAACGAGGAGCCACTGTTCATCCTGCCCTCCCTTCACGGCATGGCTCTTGCTCCCACCAATATCACACTCAGCGCCGCCGAAATCCAACTAGTCAATCTGGATTTTCGCGAGGTTCGCCTCTCTGAAGCTCTCGACAGAGTCCGAAATGACTACGACTTTATCTTAATTGACTGCCCACCGAGTTTAGGACTCTTGAGCTACAGCGCTTTGGTTGGGGCTACTCATGTTCTCGTTCCGATCGAGACACACTACAAAGCCTTCCAGGGAACCAACTTACTCTTGCAAACGGTGGCTAAAGTTAGAAAGAGAGGCAATCCAAAATTACAAATAGCAGGCTTCGTTCCCTCTCGCTATGCCGCCAGTAACTCTCAAGACAAACGTACCCTCAAGGCAATTCAAGCACAGTTGGCAACTGTAGGAACGGTCTACGAACCGATTCCGCGACTGACGGCATTTGTAGATGCCTCCGAAGAACAAGTCCCCTTGGCAGTCTATGACCCTAAGCATCCTGTCCTCAAAATCTTAGACCAGTTAGCCCAACAGATGGAGCAACTCAATGCCTCGTAAGAGCGATCGCCCCTACAAAGGCAAAGCCAATCTCGATGTTTTATTTGGAGAGGAGGAGTCTAAAACTGCTCCTCAAACAGTTCCTATCGACTCAATTACTCTCCCAGCCTCTCAACCCCGCCGCTACTTTGACCCGGCGAAAATGGAGCAGCTCATTGCGTCGGTTAAGGCTCATGGCGTTTTGGAAAACTTACTGATAAGACCCCTTCCGGACAAGGACTCAAGCTACGAATTAATTGCCGGAGAACGGCGGTATCGGGCAGCTTTATCGGCTGGGCTTAAAGAAGTCCCCGTCACCATCCGCTCTCTGAGTGATGAACAAGCGCTCCAGATTAGCCTCGTGGAGAACTTGCTCCGAGAAGACCTCAACCCGGTTGAAGAGACAGAAGGTATCCTGCAACTGCTAGCACTCCGCCTCAATGTGGCTAGGGAGGAAGTCACTTCTCTGCTACACCGGATGCGTGACGAACAACGAGAAAAAGTTCCCCATAACGTTATGGGGAATGAGCAAGGGCAAACAATTCAAGCTGTCTTTGAGGAGTTGGGGTCAATTACTTGGGAATCCTTTGTGTCTAATCGCCTTCCCTTGCTGAACCTACCCGACGACATTTTGGAAGCGCTCCAAACGGGAAAAATTGCCTACACCAAAGCAACGGCGCTCGCACGAGTCAAAGACGACGAGGCGCGACAATCCTTGCTAGAGGAAGCCATTGAGCAAGACCTGTCCCTTAGCCAAATCAGGGAACGCCTCAAAACCCTTCAACCAAAAACTGAGATTTCTTCCCCCTCATCTCAATTTGATGCCACGACCCGTCGCCTGAGAGCCGCGAAGCTATGGGAGAATCCCAAGAAGTGGAAGCGGGTTCAGACACTGTTGCAAAAACTGGAAGCCCTAATTGAAGAAGAGTAATTATAAATTGGGGATTGAGAACATTCGTCTTCTCCCCCAATTTCACAATAATCCAGTATAGCCAAATTCCCCAGTCCCGTGCGCGATTGGCTGTATGATGCCCCTAGGGAGGGTGGGGAATGAACCAAGTCGCGACACAAACGGCCGTTACCGCTACGGAGCAGCTACTTAACCTTTGGCTGCACGGCAAAAGCTTAAGCACTACTGAATATTACCGTCTCTATGCTAGGCGCTTTATTGACTTTGTGGGCAAGCCTCTACATCTAGTTACCCTCGCGGAAGTCCAGGGTTTTGCGGCTTCACTAGAAGAGCAGGGTAAGGCTAAAAGTACTCAGCGCACCATTATGGCGGCTGTCCGCTCCCTGATTTCGTTTGGCAATAAAAGTGAGGTATTGCCTCGAAATGTTGGGGCACTGGTTGAACTTCCTGAAGCCCCGGATACCCTCAACGAACGGCTATTAACGGAATTAGAAGTTCAAACGATGATTGCCCTGGAGAGTCATCCCAGAAATCGGGCAATCTTGAGGCTATTGTATCTAGGTGGGTTACGCGCTAGTGAACTGTGCCAGTTGACGTGGAAGAATTTACAGCTTCGGGGCAATAGCGGGCAAGTCACCGTCTTGGGCAAAGGCTTGAAGACTCGCAGTATCTTGCTTCCTGCCTCGTTATGGGTCGAACTCATGCAGATGCGGGGAGACGCAGGCGATAAGGAACCCGTGTTCCGCTCTCGTAAGGGTAGCCACTCCGGTCACTTGACGCGGGAACGGGTGCATCAGATTGTGAAAGCCGCAGCCAAACGAGCTGGAATCAAGGGCAAGGTTTCACCTCACTGGCTGCGCCATGCCCATGCGACTCATGCCTTGGAACGGGGAGCAAAAATTCATCTCGTTGCTGAAACCTTGGGGCATTCCAGCGTCGCTATTACCAGCCGCTACCTCCATGCGCGTCCGGAAGATAGTTCGAGTTTGTACTTACCGGGATAGTCAATCTTCCCATTACTGTCACAGAAGATTACTTTCCATAATTTATCACCCAACGCGATCACATCGGCTAGTCTGACCCTCATCCCTTTTCAATCGCTAGTGCCGTCGCCAGAAAAGGTGGGTCAATGTAGCGATAGGTTGCTAAACGTACATTAATACCTACAAGGAAAACGAATTTTCTTAGGTAATTGGTAATTGTTGTCGGGATAGTGCGGTTAGGCGACATCCTTGCTCCTTCCCTGAAGAAGCAAGGATGTCGCCGTTTGTACACTAGACAACTTGTGAACCGTTGCCTCCTTACCGCGCATATTATGTAGTTTCAGCCATTCGGCTTACTAAAGCTCAGTGAATATACTATGTGCAAGGTAGTGATTCTTTAGTTAGGTTGATAGGGCTATCTGAAATTATTTAGTGTTTGGATATCACATTTACTGTTTCTTCATCAGGTTTTCACAGGTTCTTCATAAGTATTGAGAAAGGGGAGCTTTCCTTTGGGAACACTTGAATAAAGGGAGCAAACTACTCAAATTTCCAAAATGGATTCTAATAAACTTTTTGAATGTTATGCAGGAGGAAAAAGAAATCTTTCTGAAGCATACCTTAGCTCTACCAATTTGGAGCAGGCAACTTTTAAAAGGAGCCAACTGTACATTGATAAACGAATGCCACTGCCAGATTGGGGAACCTTTTTCATTGAGATAGGCTGTCACGTTGCAGAATGGGAGACTGGATCAAATCGGTTAGTAATAGCTCTTGCTGTTCCTACGAGAACTTGTGCCGCGGCTCTTGCTGCTTTTGGCGTTGTGCTAGCGAGAGCTAATAGTTCTCCTAATCAAGTTGAAATTTATGAATATTTTGACAAACTCTGTAGTTTGAAAAAGGGAACTCCAATTATTTATAGAGAAGGTAAGAAGATACGTAAAGGTATTTACTGTGGTTTTTCTAATGAAAATGGTCAATGCCTTATTACTGTGCGTTTACCTACAAAAAATGGTGACATGATTTGTAAAGTCCCTCCGGGAGAAGCACAGAAAGTTGAACCAGCAACTAGTCAAGATAAGAGAATCACTCTGCGAACGACAGGACGTTGTAAGTTCTCTGGCAAAGCATTTATTGATGCCTGTATTGGTCGGATAGAATCGTTTGATTTTTATAAGAAGTCTCGTTTAGAGTGTGTGATTCTTGGAAGATCAAACATTCTTAAACAAGAAATCAAAGAAATACCTTTTGGCTGTTGTTCATCTCAAAGAGTTTACACAGAAGGCAGATTACAAGATGTTTTGCGAGTACGGGAATGGTTGAGTGACGGTCAAGCTTATCGATCAGAAGTTTTATCGGTGGATGGTTCTAAACCGCCCCGAACTCAGCACGGCTCAATTCCCTCTGTAACTATATTCGATGGGGCAAGTGGCTTCCTAAAATGGCGCGATTACTGGCGTAACTCTCACTGGATTGTTGTCTTGGATAACACAGAACTCCACTTTATGGAGGCTGTCTACGAAATTAACGAGGGTTATCGTCGTTCAAACCGCCTTAGTAAAGTAGAGATACAAAACATACTATCTATTCCATCTGGAGTTGAACTTGTTATTTATCAGGAAGAGCGTCAATGACCCACATTGGCTTGTCAAATGTTAGTAAGCTTCTCATATCAGATGTCAGTAAGATTTATGAGTGTTGCAGTCATGTCAAAATACAATACCATCGGGTCGATAATTCCCAATTTCGTAGTTTTTGCCTTTCCCTGAAAAAATTTGAGCGATTGCTAGGCGAAGCGGCGGAGGATAATTACTGGAGAACATTCCTGTATTCCCTGCGACGCTATCAGTTCTGCCTATGTGCAGCACCAGTGCCGTTCAACCATCCAACAGTCTGTAAACCAGAAATTCTGGAATCTATACAAAAGCACTTGTCCATAAGCAAATCAATTTATCCCAATTTCGCAGATGGGGCAGATGATATTTTCACTCAGTTCATCAGTCTGTCCAAATCAGATGATAATCCACTACTACATTCTCTAGCAGAACTATGCTCAACATCTGGAGAAGTAGCTTTACTCTTAAAAGAATCGCACCTAATTTATGCAGTGGAAGATGTACTAGCTGCAATAACTAGTTTACGCGGCATTGAACTGGTAGTGCCATCCCAACTACGAAGTAGCACTTGCTACAAAAAATTAGTAGTTATTGGTCCAACCCGTTGGTTTCCAGAATACGTTTTTAGTGCGCCCCGCGCACCTGATATTCAAATAGTTCACTACAACTGGATCAGGGATAATTGGAAAACCGAACCAGTTTTCATTGGCTCTATCAAGGTAGCAGAATCAGCAATTTTTCCGATTCTTAATCCAGAAAAAGCTAACGACACAATTGGTAATGAAGTAGTAATTAACCATCTCGAACCAGAGGAAATTCTACTGCCATCAATCAATTGGAATCAAATTACTAAGGGCTTTGTTCACTCATCTCTCGTCAGTCTCGATATAGAAGATGAAGATACAGAGGCGCGGTTGTTTTTGTTGGAAGGGGGAGAAGCTGTTTTTCTGGATGCAGATGCGAAAGCAATGGTAATCGACATGGAAGAGGATGAGTCTGTCAAAAGAATTCCTGTAGTTGACATTGAGCCGGGTATGTTTGTTCTTTTACGTACAAGTAGCGGTGGCGATTATATTATTCCCTTGGCAGACCGAATATTGGGAGAAAATGCACAACGTACTAGAGAATTGCAAAATGAATGGAAAACTCTTCTGAGACAGAAGGTAAAGTCAATTGGTTTACTAGCTGTTAGCAAAAATCTTGTCAAACTCGACTCTCTTCGGGCTAATGAGGTAAATGTTCGCCGCTGGATGTTAAATAGCAGCATAAAACCGCGTAGTGACAAAGATTTTGAGGCTATTTTGCGTTTTGTTGGTGTGGGAAACAGACTACACCAATTCTACGAAGCTGCAAATCTGCTCGATAGTGCCCACAGAATGGCGGGTAAGTACATCCGCAAGTTACTCCTTAAACAAGTTGGTCAATGTGACCTTCCACAACTACAGCGATTGGGCAGAATGGATTTTGAGCTTGACGAAGCAGATGGCGGTAGCATGACTGCTTTGCGAGTAGTGGATATGGACTCAGAACTCAGGATGATTCCCGCATCAAAAATTGCACAACTTTTTGAAATCGAGCATGAGATTAATAATGCCTAATCATATAGTTAATAGAGACAAAGTTATACAGTTCCTGCGAGAAGAACTTGTGGGACCATCACCCCAAGGAGAACCTAAAGATTGTTCTGGGGAAGTGAATTTTCAATCTGACCAAGAATTTTATTGTCCTTGGCGGCAAGAAAACGGTGAAGAGATTCTTCAGCGAGACCCTCCCCTAGTCCGTTATGGTGTGGGAGTCCTTTATCCACTGGGAATAAAACGTGAAGACGAAGACTCTCGTGCCGACCAGGTAAACCCGGAGAATAAAACTGAAGAAATAGATGAATCTGAGGCAGCGATTACAGAAGAGGCGAATCAAAGCCTTGAAAACATTAAAAAAGGCATAGCAGATAGTATTGAAACCGAGTCAGATGATTTTGACTTATCAACGGCTAATACCTATCTACCTAGTAGCATGGGTATAAGTTTTTTAGGAGAATTTTCTCAAGATTCGGTGCTGCTGATTAAAGCATGGGGCGGGTATTATCGACACAAAATTGTTAAAGTTTCTGGAAGTGAAAGAACTTGGTGGTTGCGGAAACCAGTAGAATTTACAGTTGAGTTCGATGGTGATAAACTTTGTCAGCCAAAAGAAACGATACTTTCTAAAACGGCGAAAATAAACGGGCTTAATTTGAGTGTAGAAGTATTCTCTCGACCCAATCGAGATAAACGAGAGGGAGTTCGTCTAATTACAATTTGTTTAGTTAATCGTAGCAGTGGCGATAGTGATTATGGTCGTCATGAAAAAAATTTATTCCAGGCGGGGTTTGAAGCCACTATTGTTTCACAAAAGGGACAAGCAAATATCCTACCCTATCCAGGTCAACGTTTCTCTTGCAGTGAAGAGCAAGAGGAAGAGCAATATAAGGAAGAGCAATCTCTCGCACTGCTTTACCGCCATATGAAAACCTATGGGGCAGGGCATGGTTGTGCAGCAAATTGGGATGAAGAAGCCAGTAATGACCGAGTTAAAACTGTAAGAGCAGAGTGTCTGCCTACTTTTGAGACTCCTAGCATTACGCCTGACATAAAGCGTGAGGATAATAGCAGCCTAGAAGTCCCTATGGCTACTTTAGCAGGGTTAGTAGAGGGTGATGATGGCTTGGCTGCTTTGCAGGAAGTGGTTGAACGTTATGAAAACTGGATCGAGGTGAAAAGAAATGAAATTACCACGTTTGAGGAACAATACCAGGATACAGCCCAGCATCATATGGATGAATGTGAAAAAGCTGCTCAGAGGATGAGAGATGGGCTAAATTACTTACAACACGATCCAAGAGCCAAGAGAGCATTTCAATTAGCCAACTATGCCATCTTGCTGCAACAGCTCAGCAGTCATAGTCATGATGGGCTGCGTAGGGCAAACTACGATAAAAAAGCAATAGATTTTAATTTTTCTGAACCTTATCAAGCGCCTAACCTCCTGCAAGCTGGAGAAAATCGCGGCAAATGGCGTGCGTTTCAGATTGCCTTCCTACTCATGTCTCTTCAGTCTACTGCTCAGGAGAAAGAGCGTGAGACGGTTGAACTGATTTGGTTTCCCACGGGTGGCGGTAAAACCGAGGCATATTTGGGCTTGTCTGCGTTTGCTCTCTTCATGAGACGGTTGGAAAACCGAGAAGATGCTGGAGTTCATGTGCTGATGCGCTACACGCTCCGATTATTGACAGCACAACAGTTTCAGCGAGCTTCAGCACTATTGTGTGCGATGGAGTACCTCCGCCGCCAACATTCTGAACTTGGTAGAGAACCTTTTTCAATCGGAATTTGGCTGGGAGGTACAACAACTCCCAATTTTAGAAAAGACGCAATTTATAGCTTGAATCAACTGCAAAGGAGTTCATCAGCAGAAAATCCTTTTATTATTGGCAAATGCCCTTGGTGCAACGCTCAGATGGGGCGTTATGACGGACAACTACCAAGGGGAGTCCCAAAGGTTTTAGGCTATCAGCAAAGTGCTGGCACTGTAGTTTTCAAATGTCCCGATCAGGCTTGTGAATTTAAAAATGGACTTCCCATTTATGTCATTGATGAAGACATTTACGAATACCGTCCTTCGTTAGTCATTGGTACGGTAGATAAGTTTGCCCAGTTAGCCTGGAAGCCGGAAGCAAGGGCATTATTTGGAATTAACTCTGATGGACAACGGCAAAGTTCTCCTCCAGGACTAATTATTCAAGATGAGTTGCACTTGATATCGGGTCCTCTGGGGTCAGTTGTGGGGCTATATGAAACGGTGATTGAAGAGCTTTGCACTGACAGGCGTGGTGAGCAAGCAATTAAGCCGAAAATAGTCTGTTCTACGGCAACAATACGCCGTTATGCCGAGCAAGTTAAAGCTCTCTATGGACGTGAGGATGTGGTGCTGTTTCCACCACCAGGATTAGATGCGTCGGATTCATTTTTCTCACGCTATGCGAGGAATGAGGATGGCACGTTACAACGAGGTCGAATTTATGCGGGTGTTCATGGACCTGGTTTGAGTTCTTTACTCACTGCTCAAGTGCGAACATCAGCAGCTCTTTTGCAAGCTCCAGTTCCTCTGACTAGCGAGGAACAAGACCCTTGGTGGACTTTACTAATGTTCTTCAATAATCTCAGGGAATTGGGTTTTACGCTTTCCCTGTTGCAGTCAGATATTCCTGGCTATTTTAAGGTGCTCCAAAACCGACTTGGTTGGGACAGACAACAAACACGTCGCATCTGGCAACCGTTGGAACTGACTGGGCGTATCCGAAGCGATCAAGTTCCTGAAGCGATCGCCAAGTTAGAGGTCAAATGTGATAACAAAAACAATCAAAAGCCGATTGATGTTTGTCTGGCTTCTAACATTATTGAAGTTGGGGTTGATATAGACCGCCTATCGCTTATGGCTGTAGTTGGTCAACCCAAAACCACGTCTCAGTATATTCAGGTGACAGGTCGTGTGGGGCGCAGGTGGTGGGAACGTCCTGGTTTAGTCGTAACGTTGTATAGTCCCACTAGACCCCGCGATCGCTCCCATTTTGAAAAATTCCGCAGCTATCACGAACGGCTTTATGCCCAAGTTGAACCCACCAGCGTTACCCCATTTTCTCCCCCAGTCTTAGACCGTGCCTTACACGCAATTATGGGGGCTTATGTCAGACAAACCGGAGATGGACAGATAGCAAAAAGCCCCGATCCGTATCCAGACATTCTCATTAAGCAGTTGCGGGAAATCTTGATACCTCGCATAGAAGTTATTGATCCAGATGAGGTAGAAAATTTCCAACGGGTTTTTGACAAACGAGCCTCAGAATGGCAACGCTGGCAAAGGACGCGCTGGAAAGGAACTAGCCAAACAGTCGATGACATACCACTGCTAAGAGTTGCAGGTGATTACGCTAGTCCAGAATGGCAGCGCCTATCTTGGGCTACGCCGACATCTATGAGAAACGTAGATGCAGAGTGTCAAGCAGAAATTACTCAACTTTACTTACTTGAAGGAGGTGAAGAAGATGCCTAAAGGTCCTATTAGACGCGCCCAGTTAATTGCACCTTACGGAGTGGGTGCAATGATAGTTGTTAGGGATGGAACATCTTTGATTACGGCTGGTTTAGATCACTGGTATAAGCGTGAAGATGGTCGGGATGATGTCGATCAATCAGAATTTCGAGTTGAGGAATGGCGGCTGGCACAGCAGTTAGGAGTCGATCACTTTCGACTTCCCCCGGACTTCAGAACAGTCCATAAAGGAGCATCAGTTCCTAATGCCCTTCTTACTGTCCCGTTTTTACGCTTTCCTCAATGGCATTACTGTCAATCCTGTGGACACCTCAAGGAGTTGAAACTGCCTCAGCGTAGTAAGGAGAAATGCCCAAAATGCGAAGAGCAGAAAAGAAATAGGTACTTAGTCCAGGTTCCGATTATTGCGATGTGCGATCACGGTCATATTCAAGACTTCCCCTGGCGCGAGTGGGTACATCGCTCTGATAATCCCACTTGCCAGAAACCAATGCGTTTGGTAGGAACAGGAAGTGCAACTTTGGGAGGTTTAAGCGTTCAGTGTGAGTGCAAGGAGAAACGCTCGCTATCTAGGATTACAGAGACTGATCAAGATAATGGAAATGACACTACATTTCTCAGTAAACATCTTAATAAAAATTCCGCTCAGGACTATTCTGAGTCTCCTCAGTTTCTCTGTCAAGGAAAACGACCTTGGTTGGGAACTGAAGAAAGTGAATCTTGTTCTCGACCCTTGAGAGGTTCTCTACGCAGTGCTTCTAATGTGTATTATTCTCAGGTACGGAGTGCTATTTACCTGCAAAGGGGCAATGATACTGAACTCATTTCTACTCTGGAAGAACCTCCTATTTCAACACTTATCGCAACCCTATTAAAAGCTAACATTGATATAATAACGCCCGCATTCCTGCGAGAACAATATCCACAACTTTTGCAACCTTTCTCGAATAAGGATATCCAAGCTGCCCTAAAAACAATCCTTTCAGGAGAAGATAACGAATTAGACGAAGTTTTTGTTGAGGGTGATGACCCAGAAACCCATTTCCGCCGTCCCGAATTTAACGTGCTACGGACTGAGCGTGATGAGAAGCAGCTTAAAAGTCGAAAGATTGATTTGGATAATTACGATCTAGATATAGCCCGATACTTCTCCCGAATCATGCTAGTCAATAAGCTTAGGGAAACTAGAGCTTTAGCCGGATTCACCCGTATTTTCCCCGAAAATGATCTGACTTTAAATTTACATTCCTTGCGAGAGCTTCTGAGGCGCAATTCATTACCACCCCAGAATTCATGGTTGCCTGCTTATGTAGTTTATGGTGAAGGCATCTTTTTGGAGTTAAACGAGAGGCGGCTCCAGCAGTGGTTAGACCAAAATGAGGATGCGGTTCAAGAGCGAATCAAGCCTCTGGTACAGCGTTACCAGCAAGTACAGGAGCAACGGCATTTACGCGATCGCCCTCTTACACCGCGATTCATCCTTTTGCACACCTTTGCTCACTTACTGATGAATCGTCTTACCTTCGAGTGTGGGTACAGCTCAGCTGCCCTGCGGGAAAGGCTATATGTATCCGATAATCCCGATGCTCCAATGGCTGGGGTGCTGATTTATACCGCTGCTGGGGATTCCGAGGGAACAATGGGAGGACTTGTGCGGATGGGCAAACCTAATAATTTTGAGCCGATGGTGCGTGCGGCGCTTGAGGTTGCTAGCTGGTGTTCCGCTGACCCAGTGTGTATGGAAATTGGTGTTAGGGGGGGACAGGGACCAGATTCATGTAACTTGGCGGCTTGCCACAATTGCGGTTTGGTACCTGAAACATCCTGTGAGGAATTTAACCGCTTTTTGGATCGAGGGTTTGTTGTGGGTGATATCAACAACCGTAGCCTTGGTTTTTTTACCTATGATGATGTCTCCACTTGAAGCAAGCCTTTACAATAGTGGTGCTCTGGATCATAGATGCACTGGTTGGGGAAACTAATTGAATAGCAAACTACGAAAGTTGATTTAATGCTTGCTAAGTAGGTGGGTGAAATTAAACACACATTGGGAAAGGGTGGAATTCAGGAGCTAGGATATTTTGACTACTTCTGACCTCTGACTCCCTTCCTAACCTGCATTTATTTATAGCAAACCTGAAGACTATATTAATATTTTCCAGGAAAGGAGCAAGTTTCGTCAGAATAATCAGCTTTCTCTATCCTCGAACCCAGCAAGATATTCTTGAATCTCAGGTTCAAACTCCTTACCAACCTCTTCAAAAACATCCAAGAGTGCTGTGTAAGTTCCTGCATCACCAACACCGTCCCAGAACTCCTCACCTATTAAGATGCATGAATCATGATGCATATCAAAAATTTTGAAAGGTTGTTTCCAGCCATATGCTTGACGAGTCAAGTAAGGGTTATAGGGTAAGGCAAAGTACGCCTGGTTCGCCGCGTCTATCGCTTTCAACTTCAACATATCCGACTTTGCCTTCTCGGTTTGATCCAAATTTGGCTTAACGGTCTTTAATGAATAAAAGTGTTTAGTACCATCTAACTTCCAAACAAATAGGTCGGAAATAACGGTCAGTGGAAGTTGTTGCCCCATCCCCGTAGTAGCAGCTATCCTCAGTAGTTCTGCGTCCCAGTTTGGTCGTCCTTTGTTTCCCCTAAGCTCGCTGAGGATACGCTCAATTTCATTGAGTTGCCCCGTCCAAATTAATCCAGCTTCCCGATTCCCTTGAGTAGCTTGATGCCCTACACCTTTTGCAACGATGACAGCAACTTGCTCGAAGACTCCCTGACCAATTGACGTGACGAACGAGCGTTCAAACTTCGATGCCCTCCAAATCGCATCAGGTACTAACCGTGCGTGGAACGGGCTAGTACGCCTAAATTCTTCGGGGTCATAAGGTTCCTCCACGGCACGGCGGTCTAAAGTCCTTCGTAAGCTTGAAGAGAGGACTACTTTCACTGAATTTGCTGTCCCTGCGTCCATCTGAAACACCGTTATCGCCCCAGTGCCTAGCCTAGCAGCGAGACATAAGATTAAACATCAGTAGAATCTCGGTCGCGGAGTAATATACGAACGGGAACAACGATTATCAAGTGGCATAGAGTCAATGCAAAGAAGGGGTGTTACGAATGGCACAATCTGAAATGCCAAGTGGGGCATCCAACACTCTCTGTCTCTGAAGATGACTTCTCTATATTTGTTAGCAAGACCATCACTGCTAATCCTAAAGCCTTGTACATAGAGAGTAGCGTTTGGGAAGATAAAGAGGCAATCAAGCAGTTGTCTTTGCCGTTCGATTTCATGTAAATACGAGAGCCAGTGGTAGTCCAGATCAAGTTGAAAAAAGTGGGAACAGTGTAAGTTGCTCGAACTCTTTCCTTTCGTGTAAATTCCTCCCCGCAATTAGATCTTGAATGTGTTCACCAATGGCTTTTGCAAGCAGCATAGGCACGGCATTACCGATTTGCCTATATTTAGAAGTGGTCGAGCCGCAGAATATCCAGTCATCGGGAAACGTTTGAATCCGCGCACATTCCTGGACACTTAGAGGACGAAGTTCTTCTGGATGGCACATATCCGTAGCCTTCTGATGTGGAGAGGTGGTTACAGTGGGTGAAGGCTTGTCCCATGATAACCGCCTGTAGAATCCTACTTTGCCGCCTCCAGAATTATAAGCTCCACCCATCGCTTCTTTCTTGAGTTCGTCGGGTAGATACCTCCAGTTTTGCCCTGCTGAGAGGAGTCGTAGGTATTTGAGACGGTTCTCCGAGTAAGGGACAAACTCCGGTTCAGGGTCTGTTAGAGATGCGATCGCATCTCTAAGCGTTAACCACTGTTGCCGTCCTTGAGAAGGCTTCTGGTTGTGAGTTGGTCGGGGTAAATTCACCAGCAGACCATCCCTTGAGCCAATGAAGATCACCCGCTGTCGGTTCTGAGGGACACCGTAATCGGCAGCTTCTAGGAGACCATAAACAACCTTATAGCCTAGGCTATCCAGCTCTGAAAGTACCACTTTCAGGGCTGCACCAGGCATCTCATCGGGTTCCAAAGGTGGATAACCAGCCCCGCGTTGGGAATGGGGTCGATGACGGAGCGGAGCCGAGAGTAACCCCTTGACATTCTCCATAATAAAGAAGCGCGGTTGGATGCCTTGGACAAGCCTGACAAAATCCATGAACAGACTGCCACGCGGATCGCCAACGGACTGACGCTTCCCGGCGGTGCTAAACGGTTGGCAGGGGGGACCACCAGCAACTAAATCTACTTCCCCTGGTTGCAAGGATCTACCGATGCCCAAGGCACCTCCCCCCTCCTCAAAAAGCCTCTCGGCAGTAGCCTGCTGCACATCTCTAGGAACAGCGCTCTCTTTAAGTTGTGGGCGGTTAAGAGCTATGGTTTTTGTGCAGTCCGCGTCATATTCCACCACGCTAACCGTGCGGAATCCTGCTTGCTCTAATCCCAGGTCTAGCCCGAAGGCTCCAGAAAACAGGCTAATCGATATTAGTTGACCGTCTATCACTTCTCCTCGTAGGTTTTGAAACTTTTCATTCTATGCTCTAACCGTTACCTTGGTCTTAGGCATCGGAACCATCCTCCTCTAACTCAAGAATTGGGTCTTCTTGATCTGCTCTAGCCAGTTGCTCAAAAAATTCAGAGCGAGAAATACCAATTTCTGCTGCCCGCTTGTCTACATAGGCAACAATTGACGGACTTAGGCTAAGGCTGTATCTCTGCTTTTGCTCACCGTGGAGAGTGCGATCACTTTTCTTTAGTTTTCTTTTCGCCATCTCCCCTTTTAAGCTCTCAGTTAATTATATAACTTAGTTGTTAACTAAGTTATATACATAAGTTATATAACATTAGTCCGCAGGAGCGTCCAAAAAAATGACCATTTAGTGGGAGGCTGATTAACTAATTAACTAACTTCGACAAAAAATCCACTTACCCTTTCAATCTGGTAGGAAATTATTAGAGTCAACAGTTGTTGAAGTCAAGGAATATCCAAGAACTTTTCATCCTGAACAAATTTAGAGGCGAAATGGCAAGGATGCGAACTTTAAACGTTTGGAAACCAAAGCCGCAAGTTTATAACGTTAAGGGCTTTAAGTATTCACACGGCCTTGAATACTTTAATAGAACAGTTGCACTAATCACAGGCTCAGAGAATAATGAGTAAACATAGCATCCACAATCATCAGGTGAGCTACATGTACCTAACCCCAGAAAACACTCTCACTTCTGTCCATTCTCACCACCAGATAAGCCAATACCTGGTTAATCAGCCAGAGGAGTCTGGGAGGCTCACCGCCAGAGTTTCCACATTTGAAATTGTTGAGGTGAGCGCCATGTTCTAGAACCAACGACTAGAACCCAAAAAACCCCCACCGCAAAATAGTAGGGGCTTTTGGGAAATTAATTCAGTCAGGGATAGAGGAATCTAACTCGATTAGTTTGGCGACTTGACAGTTAGATAGCCTATAGATCTGTGTGTCTATTGTAGGGCTATTCTGTAGTTTCTAGCAACTCCTACAGTAGGGCTATAAAAGACAGATCTTGACCTAAGGCATTGCTCTCTCTATCTCTCTCCACATCTGGGATTGAGGGCTTGCCGTGTCCAACAGACAATAAGGACGTTTTTGCCAAACAGAATTTCCTTCACCTGACACATAGCTCTCTCTCCCTCCAAACCCTGGACGGAGAGACCTTGTATAATCACAAATTTTTAGAATCCTAGTCGTAGCACTCCTAACTACCACGACTAGTCAATACATGGCTCTCTGTGTCCATCTACTCAAATGAGGGACAGAGAAAATGAATTCCGATAACTTCGATAACACCATCCCGACCGACTCACTCACACGATCTAGCTCTACGACTTCAACATCAGCCTTCACCAACGTTGTGCAGGAATGTACCTCTGAGCCGTCGTTCAATAACGTGGGTGCTGGCTTGCCTGCCACGTCTACAACTCAACCACCAGACCGACTCAGGGAAAACAGCAGCGAACTGATTGTTCGGTTTCAAGAGAGAACCCGACACGAATGGACGCAAGAAAGCGGAGTCAGCTTGGGACTTTTTCACAGCACTGTTGAACTTGTCGCTGACACTGAGTCCGAGGCGGGTGGGGAAGTTCGCTACCCCATTCATGAGGCTCTCAACTGGCACGTCGTTCGCTTCGGTCGTCAGGCCAGAGCCACTGAGTACGCTGCCATCATCTATACCCTTGACCCGGAGGATGACTGGGCAAAAGTTCCCTTCCAGGTTAAGCTGGCACATCCTCGTTTCGACTCCCACAAGGGTAAAGTCCGAAAGTACGAAAACCCTGTGGGTACGGGTCGGGTGCTAGGGGGCTTTGTTCCCGTGACTGACGAAATTTGGCAGCAAGTGTCACAACGTTACGAAGTACCGCTCACGGACGAAGACAGGCAGTGGGGTTTTTGGAACTGGGTCATCAATCACCCAGAAATTCCCATCTTTATTACAGAGGGGATGAAGAAAGCCGGCTGTCTCCTGAGCTTGGGGTATGTGGCACTTGCCCTTTCTGGCATCACAATGGGAGCATTCAATCCCGACGGTCAGGGTAAGCAACTGCGCCCCTTCCTCGCTCCCTTTGCCACTTCGGGGAGAACAATCTATATTGTCTTTGATGCTGAAACCAAACCCAAGACAATCCAGGCTGTACGCCGGGAATCGAAAAAACTCGGCGGCTTGTTGGCTCAGGCTGGCTGTTTAGTGTGGCTGGTCAAACTGCCACAGCTACCGGGAGTAGACAAGACCGGAGTTGATGATTTCATCGTTGCCTGTGGCGAGGGAGGTGCCGCTGCCGTTGAATCCCTGTTGAAGCAAGCCGTCTCCTTGAACCGTTACTGTCGTCAGGAGCGCCTAACTCTAGAGCCAGCGCTCTGCCTCAACGAACGCTTCCTACCTGATTTCCCATTACCGACGCAAGGGGGCTTAATCGGCATCAAAGCTCGCAAGGGAGGGGGCAAAACGGAGTGGCTCTCCCGGCTGCTTCAGCAATATCCAGGAGCGAAAGTCCTCAACCTTGGTCACTTGGTTAGCTTACTACGCTCGCTGTCTTTGCGGCTGGGCACAAAGATGTATTCAGAGTGTAAGAGCCAACTAGAACGAGTTCAGCGACTCTCCTGCACCCTTGATAGCTTGTGGAAAATCGCCACTGAGGGCAATCGCTACGATTTTGTGATTCTCGATGAAGTGGAACAAATCTTGAAGTGCCTCTGCACAAAGGAGGGCAGGAACTTTAAGGAAAACCATCACCTGCTCCTACAGGTGTTCAGCTACTTCATCCGCACGGCCCGGTATGTCATTGCCCTTGATGCTAATCTCAGCAATATTACCTTGAACTATCTGTCCAAGCTACGTGAGGGGGAAAAGCCCTTTCTTGTGGAGAACCGCTACCAGGGGCAAGGGAGGAAGATTTACTGGTATGAGGGTTCAAATCACACCGCCTTGAACGACACGATGGTGAGGATGTTACTGAATGGACAGAACTTTATCGTCTCAAGTGACTCCCTCAATTTCTGTAAAACGCTAGAGCAAGACCTAAGAAAAGCCTTTCCGGAACTACCCATCTTGACCATTCACGGAGAGAACTCTGGGGAAGTGCTTCAGCAAGCTTTCCTCAAGGACCCAAATGAAGAGTCAAAGAAGTATCGTGTCGTCTGTTATTCCCCGAGCCTAGTTTCTGGGGTGGACATTTGTGACTTCCACTTCCATGCCCGCTTTGGGTTGTACTTTGGCGGAACTCAGGAAGCAACTGAATGCGCCCAGAGTTTCTCTCGCTACCGTCCATCGGAGGAGGTGGAAAACCATATCTGGGTCAATCCCCGCTTGAGGGGGGGCTACAAGCCAACTAATCCTACTCAAATCCGCCTTTCTCTCCTCCAGAACAACCAGGCAACAGCCAAGCTGTTGATTCACATCAACCCGGAGACGGGGGCACGGGGAGTTGAGGATGACAATTACCTGGAATTGTGGAGTGAGCTTTTAGCACGGCATCATTTCTCACTTAACAACCTCCGGGTTGACTTGGCGCTGTTGCTGGAGGATGAAGGGCACACCCTGATTCGGATGGAAGGGTACAATAACCAACAGACCCAGAAGCGTTGGCAGGAATCAAGAGAGCAAGTCCTACTGATGAATGCACAGGCGATTGCCCAAGCCCAGGACATCTCAGAGGTAGAGGCGGAAGCTTTGGAATTTCGGGCAGACCGACTCAATTTGGAGGAGCGCCAACAACTGGAGCACTACTATATCAAAGACTTCTATGGGCGCTCACCCGATGTCGAGCTAGTGTGCCAGGACAATAAGGGGAGATGGCGAAGTCAACTCATCCAACTGGAGCTAGCACTGGCCCCCGCAGAGGTGGTCTTGGATCGAGACGCTCGTGAACGAGAACGATTTAAGGTCTGCACCGATTGGAAAAACTACTCGCTTCGACGCCTGGTTCGCCAGCGGATTGGTTTACTGGAGATTGTGCAGGGACTGCTAGAGAACCCGCAGCGAGAGTTTCACCCCGATGACCCCGAACTTGTGGCTCTATCGCAGTGCTGTCAGACTTATGCTGGCGTGATTAAGTCGGTCCTTAACGTGACTTTTAAACCGGATGCTTCGCCGATTTGGATTCTGGGGGTTTTACTGGAGCAGCTCGGTCTCAAGCTCAAGTTACTCTATCGTCGGGGTCGTCGCGGACATCAGGTGCGGGTTTACGGTCTAGACCTGGAGGTGTGGGACTTTGCCATGTCCGTCCTGAACTATCGACAACACAAGCGAGAACAAGCGCCTCAAAATCAGAGTTTCAATCCTCTCACTTCTCAAACAGCAGTGGTAGTCATCCCCCCCTTAAATATGAAGACTGGATCTTTAAAGGAGGGGGAGACTACACAACAGATTTCCTTGTTTGAGAGCGGCTCAATCGGAAAAAGTTATTTGTCGTCAGAGCAAAATACAGACACTTAACTACCTATTGGGGAGATTTCCTGAGGCTAGACAATTCACTCACGGAGAAAACCTCCACACTTCTCTACTAGCGCCGCCCACCCTCAATCTGGGCGATATTGCTGTAGGTGTACTCTCCCTTCGCTTGCTGTTGTCGATACAGTCCACGACTAGCGAGTTCATCTCGATATAGGAAATCCGAGCGAAAAGCGCTGCTCCAGCGAAGCCTTCTCCTCCACTGAGAGCGCGACAAGAGCCAGTGGAATCAACCCACGCACAATCGGTGTGGACTAACTCCAGGCTAGACCGTTCAAGAGCAAGAGAGCCAAAGCCCTGCCTCGGTCATTCGCGACTGAAAAGCAAAGATTTACCCAATTAAATGTGCCAAATTCTACAGATTTAGATGAAGACAATGACTAAACCACGTCCCATAGGACCGCGAGAATTGCGGTTAATCGAACAGTTTGCCAACTGCCAAGTTGAAATGACACCTAAAGACTTCTATGCCAAATGGGCAGTGACTTATGCTCAGATGGCACAATTATGCCACTGTGACATCGCTACAGTCAGTCGATGGTTCACAAGAGGACGCAACGAACGAGCCTCTAGACCTCACCACCGTTGGTACTTGGCGTTGGCGGATATCATGTTGGAGTGCTACGAAGATATCCCAACAACACTTTTGAATCGCCTTTGTCTGGGTCAATAGACCTCACTGAGAAATAGCAAACGGGAGTAGGGAGAGCCGGAGAAGCACCCTCACAAAATTTTGAAGTGGTTGCCTAACAAGCTCCCCGGAAAATCGCTCATTTCTGTTGAGGAGGTTGTGGCAAGACACCTTGCAGTTGTTCAACACTCCAATCAGCTAAT
>NZ_JCACKQ010000059.1:0-16846 GCF_059505465.1 Symplocastrum torsivum
AGGGCTACCCAGAGGCCGCTTGAACTGGTGGGTTATTTCTGCTGCGCTGCACTAGCGCCTTTTCCTGACTTCTTCCTCCACTGACCATTCCTTTAACATTCGCTATTTCCAATAACTTCTTAACTTATTAAAAACCTCTAACGACGCTTAGGGGTCTCTTTCCATTCAATTAGTTTTCCCAGTGGGTAGGAAAGAGTACAGTTTCTAATGTTGAAATTGAGAGTGAAATTGAGTTTCCATTCAATTAGTTTCCCTAGCGAGTAGGAAAGCCAGGCGATCGCACCTGTAGAGGTCAAACCTTCAAGGACATCTGCATGTTTCCATTCAATTAGTTTCCCTAGCGAGTAGGAAAGCTGCCAGAGCAGCAGCAGAACATGGAGATTGTAGTGCAGTTTCCATTCAATTAGTTCTCCCAGCGAGTGGGAAAGTTGTCGCCAAGGTGATTGAGCGAGATACGCCAGCCAGTTTTCATTCAATTAGTTCTCCCAGCTAGTGGGGAGCAGATATCCCATCAAAACCATCGGTAACCATACTGGTTAGTTTCCATTCAATTAGTTTCCCTAGCAAGTGAGAAAGTGATGCGCTGTTGTGCATCAATACAGGTAAGCTGCTGTTTCCATTCAATTAGTTTCCCCAGCTAGTGGGAAAGCCGAGGATGGAAAAGCTTTCGTGGGATACCACGGGAAGTTGTTTCCATTCAATTAGTTTTCCCAGCGATTGGGAAGGTAAGCTCGGTACCCAAGCCAGTAATGCATATTTCTTGTTTCCATTCAATTAGTTTTCCCAGCGAGTGGGAAAGCTTAGATTATCGCTTCGGCGCTTGCCAGCAACTATTGTTTCCATTCAATTAGTTTTCCCAGCGAGTGGGAAAGCTCATCCGGTAGGCTCCGGCTCTGACTGGGCAAAGATTGTGATTTGTTTCCATTCAATTAGTTTTCCCAGCGAGTGGGAAAGTCATGGACGCAATGCAAACAAACTTCTCGCCTTTAGTGTTTCCATTCAATTAGTTTTCCCAGCGAGTGGGAAAGCAACTTTATCAGCCCCCAATTCTTTCGCCAGGTTGGGTTTCCATTCAATTAGTTTTCCCAGCGAGTGGGAAAGCTTCATACCCTCTAATCGTGTCGCCGTCTACAGCATAGCTGACGTTTCCATTCAATTAGTTTTCCCAGCGAGTGGGAAAGTGAGACTGGTAAGCAGTTAGGGCTTGGCCCCTTCGAGTTTCCATTCAATTAGTTTTCCCAGCGAGTGGGAAAGTTCGCTTTCATTGACGACTGTTCCTTCGGGAGTTTGAATGTTTCCATTCAATTAGTTTTCCCAGCGAGTGGGAAAGACGCGATCGCTATTTCCCCAATCAATAAACCTCGATTGTTTCCATTCAATTAGTTTTCCCAGCGAGTGGGAAAGAGCGGGGCTTTAAAACCTCTCCAGAAAAGAATTCTAGCAGGGATTTTCGTAAGTCTCTTTTTCAACTTCATTTCAGCCCTCGTTATTGCAACTCTTTAGCAACTTCACTAGAATCGCAAACCCTTAAAGCTACAGTACATATAGGCTCTAACGTTTTTCGTGAGACCCCCATAAATTTGCCCCCGCTTCGACTCACGAAAAACAGTTCTTAGCCAATGGGGGTTGGAAGAACTCAATTCGTGGAATCTACTAGAGAATTACCACAATTTCCTTCAATCAGTTGCTCTAGCAAGTAGGGTTTAATGAAGGAAACAAATTGTTAGTGGGAGGAAAAGGAGCATTCCGTCTATTCAAAAAGTTGGTTCCCTGCCTAAGCAGAGCCATCAAGTTCTCATTTGCAATCTAACCTAGTAAGACTTATGCAAAGATGCTAAATATGGTGTATATTTTGCAAACTATTGCCTTTCAGATCAGTACATATATTGTACTTGCGTAAGTCCTGATAAGTTTCTGAGGCTGTGAGGATAGATGCTAGATTTGGACGTAGTTGTTGGGAAATGTCCAAGCGTATTCCCAGTTTTGCCAGATTGGGGCTAAGGGGTGTGTTCGTAATCAGCGAGCGTCTTTACTAACTTCTCATGCACCCTCACCATCAAACTCGCTGCTGTTCCATCTAATTCTTCTTGATCCAGAAATTTGAATGTTTGCCCAGACACGAAATTTAGACACCCTAACACCCTATTTTTCCATTCCTGCTCATCACCTGTAGAGATTTCCCAAGCTTCAAAGACTGATTCTTTGTCTTGTAATCCTTCTAGTTTGTGAAACAATCCATTTCTTTTATCAAAAACGAAATTGCCAAATGTCCAAATGTCCATATCTGTATCTTTATTTTTATCAACACCTTCAAAAAAATTAAGCGCGAAATAAAGACCTTGACCATAAGCATTAACTTTGTCTGTTGTCTTTGTATTATCCCAGGGTGCAATAATTCTATGTGATAATTTAATTTTTTTTCCTTCCTTTGTGATTCTTTTACCCTGCTTTTCGGAGTTGTTGTACTTGTCTACCCACTTAGCTAGTAACCCTTCTACTGCACGAAAACTATGAAACATCGCTTCAACCGTGTTTCCCTGTTTTAGCCGCACTACTCCTAAGTAAGCTGATTCATAAGCAGTCCACCACCACTCTGTAGAACGCTCTTTTACTTCCTCATCAACCATCCGCCACCACTCATTATCTTTAGAATACTTTTGTGCCGTCGCTGTGATTGCCTTGGCAAAGTCTTCAAACTTAGCAAAGTTCCATTGAATTACCGCATCCAATAAGTCTTGGATTTCAGGATTAAGGTAAGGAGACAGTAACTCTTTTACGCCGGAATAGTCATGGCGTTCTAATAGTGCCTTAGCTTCTTGTTTACGAATTCCTCGTAGGTAGGTTGATTGCTCAAGAATTTTAGTTAATTTTGAGTCACGCTCACTACTAACTAAAAACTTAACCCGTTGTCCAAACCTCAACAAAATTTCAAATTGAACAGATGAAGAAATGGCAGGAGTCCCTGCTTGGTGACTAACGTAAATTGTTGAGTCATCTGGAAAATCCCATGTAGAAAATTCTTCTTGAATAAGTTCAAAAACTCTATTCCAATCATCTAACCCTTCAGTAGGTGATTTAGGCTGAAGTAAGAGCGGCTTGAGTTTAGCTTGGGGAAACTTGCCTTTTAGATATGTTGTCAGAATCGGCTCAAGGGCGCAGGTATCTTGCCAGTAGGGAGAATGTTGAGAGCGCCTTTGTTCAGGACTAAACACAGCAGTCTGATCAGTCAAAATCAAGATAATTTGGTCTATTCCTTTATTCTGGATTTGCCCCACAAAGTTATCCAGCAAGGGAAATGCCAGATCGCCCCAATATTGCTCTGCCTGGGCTTGGCTATAGACTGTACCCATAACTCTAGCAGGAGCCAAAAAGCGGTTATCAGTTCCCTCTGTAGGCGTAAATCCGCGATCTACTTGACTTCTTATATTTCTCAACAGATTTTGCCAGTGATCTTTCCTATTGAGTTGAACATCACTGCTGCCTGTTGTAATAATCCAAACGTTCATAGTTATTATTGATTTCCCCAAAGTTTGTTAAATTTGCTCTGACCATCCAAAAAATCTAGGAATTGCTCTGTTTCTTCTGAGCCATCAGGAAATATAGTTAGTAACTCAATGTATTCATTCTTGAAGCGTATTAGATTACCCACCTTGTTCTTGGCATACCGAGGATACATGCGATGCCAAATCCGTCCCACTTGACTATCAAATCCTCTTTTGGCAGCCCATCCCGTTAGTTCTGAATTTTTGATGGACTGCTGAGCAAAATAACCACCGTGGAACCACTCGATGGCTTGACTATCGCTCTTATCACCAGCAATGTGTCCCCAAACCTGAACGTTGTTCGGATGCCAGGTTTCGCGCCAGTCTCTCACATATCCATTGGGTTCATATCCTTCTGACTGAAGCCATGCGATCGCAATCTCTTGCGTTTTTTGCAAAAACTGAGTGATGGCACTTAAGCTAGGAGCATTATTAAGAACCCACAGCTTTTCTGACTCTGGCAAAATTTCCCAGTGACAACCAATCATCGGTTTGTCGCCGTTATTGAAATAATTTGGATAAAACAGTTTGTGGTGAATCCGTCGCCAAGATTTGCCAAAACCACCAAGTAGCATTGAGAAGCGCAGCAGATGCCGCAAGAACTTCCTAAGCTGTGGTGAAATTTCGCCAACCTGCAATAGATCCAACCTACCTCTCTGTAGGTTGTAGGTTGGCATTGAGAAGAGTTTGCTTTTTGGCCTGTAGATATGTTCTCCTAGCTGAATATCACTATCGTCATAAGTGAACAAAATACCAACCTTGCCAACGGTTGCTTTCCCATCAATTCCTCCCCAAATTTTTTGAGTTAGCTCTTTGGCAACTGTCTCATCCGTTATCCCTGCCAATAGACGTAAGGTATGCCCTCGCAACACAGCTTTGAACATATTGGGGCGAAACTCTCCTGTTCTATTGAGTAGTTGAGCGGTGAGTCCCTGTCCACTTAAATAAGCACAGAGAATTACGCGCTCAGGGATTTCAATTGGGGTGATAGAGCCATTCTTATTAACCTTATCAACGTAGCCATAGCCAGCACTAACTCGTGAACCAATCCCATTGGCTAGCGCACGTTCCCAGATTTTCCAGATTGTGTCCCACTCTTCTTCACTAAGCGGTTTGGTAGAAGAAATTCCAAACTTAAATCTAGGTTTGTACAGCGAGATTTGAACATTAGCGGTATGACTTGCGCTACTTCGCATTACTTGATAGGATTGCTGACCATGAACCAGATCAACTAGGCGATCGCGCTTTGCCCAAGAAGTCATATCGACGGGATAACCACCGTGAAAGCGAAGGATGCCCGGTACAGTTCTTTTCTCACCCCCATCCGTTACCTCCTCTCCTCCGCAATAGCGCGAGCGATCTGCATCTGTTAGGCAAGCTCTACGGAACCCACCCTTCATACTAGAGCCAGGAAAAAATGGTAATCCCTTCGCACCAATCACTGGACGAATTACATCTTCATCCTGACCACTATTAGTAATTAACCGCCAGCGAATTTGGTACTCTTGCGTCTCCACATGGGCACCAAACTCAGGTAACTTTACAGTGGGTCCAACCTGCTGGCGTTTCCAGACAGGAACATTTTCATCAACTTGTTCTGGCGCAGGTGGACAACCCTTTAACCATTGATTGACCCATTTCGACGCAGGTTCAACATTTCCTGCATATTGAATTTTGCCACGATCAGGAATCTGAGCCTGAAACATCAAGGGAACAAAATTCGCATCCTCATTACTTTGTGGCAGATCACTCTTACTCATCCTCATCCCCCTCCAAATCGTTGTCTGCCTTAGAAGGCTTATAGCGTTGTGACCACCAAACCATACAGTCGCACAGTTGAATCAGCACAGCTAAAGCGACTTTTCGCTGCTTGTCATCAAAGCGCCAAAGATAGTCTGTGATACGTTTGATTGCTTCTCTATCAGTTGGTTCAACCTTATCGTTAGGAAGATTAATTCCTGCACTGGTCAGAAGTTGGCAAAAACGCTGCCAAGTATCTGCCCAATAATTACTTGCCGCCGTAGGGAAGTAAACATCTTTTTTCTTGTCGTACAACCGAAGTTGTTCACCCCAAAATCGTTCAAGTCCATAAGAAGCGGCTGTTCGCATCTTATAGGCTTGGTTATGTGCACCTTTATCGCAATGATCTAAAACCAAATCGTGTGCAATTTGATCTAAGTTATAGGATTCCCAAGCCATGTCTATACCTCCTTTAAAGTCATTTCACAATGACCAAAACCAATGGATTCCAATCCACCGAGATAGATATCAGCCTTGTTGTTAGCACCAAAAGGTTGCCAGACTTTCTGCTGTGCATCAGACTCACTCTGATTTAGCTCTTTGATAGCAACTGGAAATACAAGGATTGTTCCCTCCGGCAAAGCTTCAGTATTGAAAAACGCCTTACCTTTAACTCGTTTCTGCTTTTTTTCCAGCGCCACTCGACTTTGCCGATACAGTGCCATATCATGAATCATGCCAATTTCGTCATCACCCACGACAACGGATGGCAGCTCTTTGCCGTCTGGAAACCAAGCTTTCAAGTCTTGATTTGGATGCTCAATACTCAGAAAACCAAAGTTGAAGAACAGTTTTTGTTCGAGTGCCTTTAATGTTTTTGAGCCAGTGTAGAGAGGGGGAACAGTCTCTGTGAGACCAGCGATTCGCTTATAGCGTTTCAGTAGTTTTTCACAACTCACCCATACAATCGGTTGCCCTGGACAGAAAACCGGAAGCCAAAGAATTGAGGCATACTCAAACTTCACTACTGACTCTGTAGTGTGTTCTGATAACTCTGACTCGGCTTCATGCCCATACCAATAGCTCGCTTCCTGTTCGTTGTGAGACAGGCGCATTTCAGAACGTAGCCGACCGCGAATTGAGCTACCTGGAATAATGCCTGTTTGAGTAAATTGATCTCTAAAAATCAGGTTTAGATTGCCACTTTCCTCTCCCGCCGTTGCACCCACATGTAAGGGAGCAAGCGTTTCTATAATGCCGTAAGCTTTTTTGTACATTAGTCTTCTACTCCTTCAATACTGATAGGTAGGCATAAGCCACAGCCAAACTTTTTTAACAAGCCCTTTTCTGGAAACCACTCTTTAGGAAAATCCCACCAGGTTTGATTCAACGGTTCTTTAAGGGCATAAACGCTTCCCGCAGGAACCGCGTAACGTCCGCGAGATAAACGACCTGGGTTGCGTGTCTGAAACATTTCTTTGTGCTTATCGCCATATCCAATTCGGTAACGATAGGGAACGGCTTTATCCGTCAGCAACTTAATTTTGTTGCGATCACTGGCGAAGTTTTGATGCTTAGGATAGCGGTAAGATAGGGCATTTGACCCCCAAACACCAGGAGTTATCAAGGCAAAAGCTTTTTTAATAGGCTTTCGCAACCGTTTTAGAATTGGGCTGTTATCCGTTAATTCAATGCTATTGATTTCTACGATGTGACTTTCACCACCAAACTGATACCATCCCTTCGGTAATTCATAGGTTGATAGGTAAACAAGACAGGCATCTTCCTCCATCTGAACAGCATTTTCCAGGAATAACCCATCTTGTTCTAAGACATGTCGCTCATTCTTTTTCAATCGAGGGTGTAATACAGAAACATATTTCCAGCATTTCTCGCTAACTGAAGGAGAACTCTCCTTGGCATCTTGTCGAATGACTTCTGGCTCATCATCCCAGTAATCGAGTCTTAACCAGTGATATTCGGATTCACGTTTTTTAGCGTCTTCAAGTTGATTAGTTTCTTCATTTGTTGCTAGGGCTGCTTGCGACTTTAGACACCATCTATGGGATACCATTTGCCACTCATCTGAGACATCTTCACTAACAACCTTATGGCGTGGTAGCGGAACATAAAAATCTTCTAGATGATCGAATTTTGCCCAAAACGGGCCAGCCACAAATAAGTTCTCTCGAAGTTCTTGATGCTCTACAAGAGAACTAGACTTATTAGCACTGAAGAAAAGACCGGATAATGTTGCAGCAGCAGGTGGAAACTTCATTCCTGAGCGTCCCACTAAGTTCTCAGGTGATAGAAATGCTCCGGCACTGCCATACATCAAGCCCAAAGGCTGAATTGTAATTAAGAATTTGAACATAGTTGCCAACCAATATTGATTAAGCCATCAATCCACTCAATGAGTGTCTTCTCGTCAATCACTGATTTTCCAGAATCGTTGCAAGTACGCTGTAGCAGCTCGGCACGTTCGCCAAAATATAAATCAAACAAAGCCAGTGCTATGCGGTCATCAACATTGCCTGATTTGTCTTTTAACGGAATCGCGTGACGGGCTTTGAGGTGCGCCCAATCACTGTAGATGTGATTCCAATTTGGTAAATACTTTGAATCTTGACCTTGACATTCCCATTCTGAGTAAGTTTTGCCATCGCGATCACGATAGTTCTTCAATATATGCAGATAATCCCAAGGACACGTCCACTCAACATACTGACCACTATTGAAAACTACCCGAATGGTAACTCGGTTGCGTTCAAGAGACTTTGCCCGCTGTTCCGCATCCCGGCAGTGTTGCAAAATATCTCGTTGTGGAACCTGATGCCCAGCCCAAACAAAGCCGACACTATAGGTAAAATCTAGTCCAAGCTCTTGTTCGATGTCTTTTTGCAGGTCTTTCCAGCGATTTTCCAGCGTGAGTAACCACTGTAACGCCTCTATCGGTTTTACTTTTTCAGGCTTTTCTTGTGTTTTTGTTTCCTCACTGTAAAGAACTCCCAGAAAGTCATCGCCACCTGCATAAATGACACGCCCTTTACCTTCAGGAAACAAATCTTGCTTTGCCTGAAAATCCTTTCCCCACTGCCTGATTAACTCAGTGAAGCGTTTGAGTTCGTGTTCTTGCTTTTCTTGATCATCTTCATGGCGGCTGGCAAGTTCTTTGAGCTTATCTCCAACCTTATCGCCATCACCCATAAACCAGCCTGTCCAGTATCCAGCGTCTCGAAATATATCTTTGAAGCCTTCATCCAATTCTTCTATGACGATTTTCCTAGCAAGATAGGGTAAGGTTACTAAGCGCTTTACCAGTTCTGGAATGCTTAATTTCTCATTAGGAGCAATAAACTTTCCGTTATCTTCGTTCTGAAAGTATTTTTCTAGTTCTTCATCTGAGGGAATAGACTCTCTAACTCGATGATTTCGAGAGTAAGGCTTGTCTAAAATCCAAGCAAGTTGGTAATAAAATCGTTTAAGTTCCCGTTGCTCAGTTTCATTGAGCGATCGCCCTGGTTCTTTTGACTCTTTCCCTAATTGATGCCATGCGATCGCATCTGTCCCTGTCAAACTTGAACTCTCACCAACCCAGTTAATCGCAATCCAATCCCGCTTCAGCTTGCGAGTTTCCAAGTCTTCCATTGCGGCTTTGACCGACTCACCATATCCCCAAAAGACTTCCCAGGTGTAGCTTCCCCATCGTTCCCACTCTCCTTTTTGCTTACCCTTTTGGTCTTCGGGTTGTGACCAAGAATATGTTTCTAGACCCAAATTTTCTTCGAGCCAGACTCGGCAAATGTTTAAAACCTGTTGCCATTCCTTTAAGAGCGTCTTTTGTACATCATTGCGCTCAAATTTCCCTCGAATTAAAATCCGGTTTGGCATTCCCTTCTGGTCAGTAGGCAATCCTGGTGAAATCACCTCTAGTCCTAAGCACAATGCCTCTTGCACGAGCTTATAACTCAGAAAAGATAAGATGAGTGAGGCTCCATACAAATCTCGGAGTTTGCGGGATTTTTCAATAAAGCTTTGCACAGGCGCAAAGCTAACGGCTGTGTATTCAGACATAGCTTCAATAGGACTTGGCTGGCTCAGACAGGTTGGTAATACTAAGTAGGAGATTAGGTGTTACCTTTGTTCCCCAATCGCAACTGAAAGATTTCTCAGCCTTGGTTTTGCTCTGTTGTTAGGGGTAGTTGATGCGGCTAGAGACACTATCAAGGGCACCCAATCGGTTGCTGAGATAATGTTGTCTGCAAATTGGGTGTATTCAACGATAAGGCTGCCTTAATCATCTGGATTCCAATCTTTTCGCATCATTTACCTAACTTCCGGCTAACCAGAAGCTGTTCTCACGGCATTCGTTTTTATCATGGAGAGCTTTGAGGGATAGGTTGTAAAGCAATCTCCAGGCTTTCTGTTGTCAAAATCCTTTGTCGGACACAATGCTTTCCTTTGAAGGTGTCTATTGCACTTTAACTGGTGTTTCTACCCCCTGCCAATAGTGAAATTACTATTGTAAAAAAAATATTTTTCCCTTAAAATCTTTGTGCCAAGCTGTTTTTAGGGTTTGACTAAATATCTGATTAATATTTGCTTTTGACTTGACGAAAGGCGTTGGGTATGAGAATACTCCTTCTCTTATGAAGAGTGAGCGCTCGTTTCTAAGCACTAAGGACTCACAAAAAAATAAGTTTCCCGTTTTTAGAAGAGAAAAGAGGGAAGATGAGAGAAAAAATGTGGATATAGCGTCTTTTCAACTTCTTCCGTAACTCTTGAAAGGGATAAGTTATTTCTGCGCTACTCCTAACTCGATCTGCTTTCTAAATGGAGTCCTAAAATGTTAAAAATTCGCAGCATTTTGCTAAGCCAGACGCTGCGAATTTTTGCTTTGTAGTTTTCATTCAATTGATTTTCCCAGCGACTGGGAAAGCCGGTATTGACTTACTTCCGTTCACGCTTCCCAAAACGTTTTCATTCAATTAGTTTTCCCAGCGACTGGGAAAGGGATATCCAGTACGGGTAGAGGCTTTCCTCCTGCAAGTTTCCATTCAATTAGTTTTCCCAACGAGTGGGAAAGTATTCCCTTGGCAATCTTCTCTCCAACGCAATTAAAGTTTCCATTCAATTAGTTTTCCCAACGAGTGGGAAAGGGTTCGCGCCAGCTTTTAGGAACTATTGTTTTTGGTTTCCATTCAATTAGTTTTCCCAACGAGTGGGAAAGCTAAGCGAATCTTTGTCTGTTCAATGAGTGATATTTTCGTTTCCATTCAATTAGTTTTCCCAACGAGTGGGAAAGCAAGGGTGTAGTCGCGAGTGCCTTCAAAGCGCTCGTAAACGTTTCCATTCAATTAGTTTTCCCAACGAGTGGGAAAGATCATTCCCAGCCGTGGTGTGTTTGTGATCGGTGGTGTTTCCATTCAATTAGTTTTCCCAACGAGTGGGAAAGGGCGGGGTCTGAAAACCCTTCCAGCAAAGAATTGTAGCAGGGATTTTCGTAAGTCTCTTTTTCCCCCTCATTTCAGCCCCCGTTATTGCAACTTATTAGCAATTGTCGAGCAGCCACAAATGCTCAAACTCATTATTTGTCGAGGTTCTAGCCTTTTTCGTGAGACCCCCCGTAATTTCGCCCCCGCTTCGACTCACGAAAATTACTTCACCGCAAGTGAGGACATTACGAGCAAAGGCCTCCCTCAAGGGTTTGTCAAAAATCATATCCCTTACGTGCCAACCCAACCTAATGTTCTCATGACATGAGTTTCAGATAAGCTTGCCAACACTATCAAGTCTGACTAATCTAAACAAAGTGATCGCATTTTGAGCATTCGTTCAATATGTTTCAACTCAAATCCCTCTGGTGTCAGAACCACAGAATTGACCGCAACAAACCCTTCGGCTGGCACAGGGGGTTGTGCTTGTAGCGCTTGAAATGACTCCTCAATTACAACTTCCGGTACCTGACGCTTTCTTCCTTTGTTCCAAGCCTTACAAATAGAGAGTGGGGTTTGCAAGTACCACGCTAACCATTGCTGATTCTCCTCTCCGACTTGTCTCAGCAATGACTGCCGCCATTCTCGTCTGGCGTTTGTTGCATCATAAATCACAGTCCGTCCGGCACTAAACGCTTCACGAATTTGAGCGAGAACTCTTTCCTCAATCAGCGACCAATCCCCCTGGATACTTTCATCTCCAAACAAGACTGTCCGAATTTGGTCTGTAGAGACGATACTTGCTGTCGGTTCAAGTTGAAGCAGTGCGGTGGCGAAGGTAGACTTACCACTGCCGGGTGGTCCGATGAGAAAGTGGTTTAGATGTTGGTCATTAGTCATGGGCACTATAACGTGAGGCTAAAGCTTGAGCTTCTTGACGATGCTTTTCTACTAATTCAGGTGGTGAGAGTACCTCTGCACTTCCCATGTAGCGGTAAACCCAGCGGCTAAATTCTGCAAACGAACGACGCGGCAGCTTGATGAGGTAATCGACGTGGGTGTACTCCCCATCTTTATCGGTTGGTCCTTTAACAATTTTTTGATTGGGATGACGGCGTTCCCCTTCCAGAATGAAGCTAGTCACAGGAGGAAAAAATCTGACTTTCACCAACTCTAATGGCAGTTTCCCCAGTCGTTCGAGTTGTTGGTCTTCAGGTGTACCTAAGTAAATACCCCAGCCAGCTTCCATCAACTTTTGGGCAGCTTTGAGGCGTTCTCTTTGGGCAGATTGTCCGCGTCCTTGGGAGTCAATAATACGGCAATAGTCTTTCAAGCGGTCTACTCGTTCCACTTCTAAGTGTTTGGTTTGGCACTCTTCATAGAGGAGATACCAGGCGATGTCGTGATAGAACAACTGCAACGGGTAGACTTGCATCGGTCCAATTCGCTGCTGGTAGGGGTCTCTAAAGCGGTACACTTCAACGAGTTGACCTTGAGTGATCGCATTTTCTACAGTTTCTAGGCAGCAAAATAGCGTTTGTTTTTGCTTCCCCTTGGTAATCATCTCATCCGGGTCGGTGTAGATAATCGGACGATTCAGGTAAGCCCGTACTGGGTAGAAGAAATCTCCCTGATTTTCTAAATCTAAGCCGCGTAGTCGCTTTTGCAATGTTTGATGAAGCTGACGCACTTGTGGATCACCTTGATAATGGGCGAATGAGGCAAGGGCGTTGAAGGTGACTTGTAGTTGCTCTCGACTCATTGCCCCTGTACCGAGGTAGTAGCCCCAGCGATACATCCGCTTATCTAAGATTTTGTAGTCTCGTAGAATTTGTAGGTCTTTCCTAATCGTTGCGAAGGCAGGATACCCTTCGGGAAACTTGATGCCCACTGACTCAGCTACTTGTCGCAGTTGACTTTGCACGGCTTCTAGTGCTTCATGTTGCTTTGTCTTAGGTGACGCTTCCTTGGAATCAGCACTGCCTACGCCGGGATGTTGCACCAGGGTAGCAATTAGTAGCATCAGGCGCTCGAAGGAAAGGCGGTCGGCGTAGTAGTGGAGAAGGGGCTTTTTAGGCATAGGAATCTAAATTACCCCCTAACCGACTTAGTAAGCAACTAAAAGAAAATATTCATAATTTACTCAAGAAGCGAGAATATTAACTGAGCTTTTGAGTAAATTATGGCTTTCATGAGGCACAGAGATTGTTCGCTTTCGACAATAAATTCAGTGAATAAAATCTGTAGATAATACTCATTACGATAATTCTGAAAGCAGAAAACCTCTAATTGCTGCTAGAGGTTTTCTTTCCATCCAATTAGTTTTCCCAGCGAGTGAGAAAGTTTTAACGGATTATCAACCGCCCGGAAATACCAAAAGGTTTCCATTCAATTAGTTTTCCCAGCGAGTGGGAAAGTTATCACTCTGCCTGACACTGGCGGAAATTGGTCGTTTCCATTCAATTAGTTTTCCCAGCGAGTGGGAAAGTCCAAGCTTTTGGCGGTGGCATTCGGACTTGGGGAGTTTCCATTCAATTAGTTTTCCCAGCGAGTGGGAAAGTCAATGTCGTCAAGTGTGGAACTGCTCAGGTTCGCACGTTTCCATTCAATTAGTTTTCCCAGCGAGTGGGAAAGTATTTGGAAAGAGTCCATTTGCCCGACGCTTTTTGTTTCCATTCAATTAGTTTTCCCAGCGAGTGGGAAAGAGCCGTTGTTACGACATCCGATGGCACAACAGTAAAGTTTCCATTCAATTAGTTTTCCCAGCGAGTGGGAAAGCGACGAAACTAAACTCAGGGGAAAAACATCTTTGATTGTTTCCATTCAATTAGTTTTCCCAGCGAGTGGGAAAGCTAAAAGAGCAAGCGTTCCTCGAACAGCGTTGCAATGAGGTGTTTCCATTCAATTAGTTTTCCCAGCGAGTGGGAAAGTCTGAGTACCGCAGTGAGTGACAATTCGTTATTCACGTTTCCATTCAATTAGTTTTCCCAGCGAGTGGGAAAGCAATTGTGGCGAGTCTCCCCGGTGTTGAGGGTGAAGTGTTTCCATTCAATTAGTTTTCCCAGCGAGTGGGAAAGGGGGCAATAGAGCATATTCTCGCAGAGTCCAATCCAGGTTTCCATTCAATTAGTTTTCCCAGCGAGTGGGAAAGGGCGGGGTCTGAAAACCCTTCCAGCAAGGAATTGTAGCAGGGATTTTCGTAAGTCTCTTTTTCCCCCTCATTTAAGCCCCCGTTATTGCAAGTTATTAGCAGTTATTGAGCAGTCACAAATACTCAAACTCATTATTTGTCGAGGTTCTAGCCTTTTTCGTGAGACCCCTCGTAATTTTGCCCCGCTTCGACTCACGAAAATTACTTTGTAGGGAGTGGAGACATTACAAGCAGAGGTTCCAGTCACGGGTTGTCAAAAACCATATCCCTTACGTGCCAGCTCAACCTAATTTTCTCATGACATCGAGCTTCAGACGAGCTTACTAACACTATTAAATCTGACTAATCTAAACAAAGCGATCGCATGTTGAGCATTCGTTCAATTTGTTTCAACTCAAATCCCTCTGGCGTGAGAACCACAGAATTGACGGCAACAACCCTTCTGCTGGCACAGGGGGTTGTGCTTGTAACGCTTGAAATGACTCCTCGATTACAAGTTCAATTCACGAGAGAGCGAAAAAACGAAATCGTTAAATCTTGCTTTCTTATTTTAACGAATTCAGACTTGACCCTAAAGCGAAAAGACGATATAAAGATTTCGCTATAGGACGAAAAAGTTCGCAGCAAGATGACCGTATTAGTGGGTGTTATTTCCCAGAAAGGAGGGGTTGGCAAGAGTACCCTAGCTCGTCTGATTGCCCGTGAATATGCGGCGGCGGGTTGGGATGTTAAGATTGCCGACTTAGACATTTCCCAAGGAACAAGCACCGACTGGAAGCAACGCCGAGAACAACATCGCCTCCAGCCGGAAATTGCTGTTGAACCGTTTCGTACTATTGCTCAAGCGCTCAAACACGCCGATGTTTATGACCTGATGGTTTTAGACGGTGCCCCGCATTCGATGCAAGGAACTCTCGAAATTGCTCGCGTTAGTCAGCTACTGGTCTTGCCGACAGGTTTATCCCTTGATGACTTAAAACCATCTGTCTTGTTGGCACATGAATTGGTCAAGACCAAGATTCCAGAGTCCAAAATTACCTTTGCCCTTTGCCGAGTCGGAGACAGGGAAAACGAAATCGAAGAAGCCCGTTCGTACATTCATAAAGCCGGCTATAGCACCCTAGCTGGCTCAATTCCAGAAAAGACAGCTTACCGACAGGCAAGCGATAGCGGTCGCGCCGTTTCCGAAGTCACCTTCCCAACCTTGAAACAACGAGCCGAAGAAGTAGCGCAGGGCATCATCAACAAGTTGAGTAAACAAGAGGCATAGTATGGCAACCCAACCCCCACCCCCACCACGTAAGCCCAGCAAAGGCGAACCGCCTAGCCTCAAGGAAACCAAGGAAAATCTGGATAAACCCGACCCAGGAGAAATCGTCAATCTGAATTTCAAAGTACCTGCCGAGTTTAAAAAGGACTTCAAAATCGCCGCAGCGACTTACGGTTGTACGCAAGTTGAACTGTTACAGCGAGTGTTCAAATTTTGGACAGAGCATCACGGCTAATCTTGCTTTCGCTCTTTCTTTATTTCGTTCTTTCGTCTTTTCTTTATTTCGTTCTTGCCGCTGCCAACTCCATTTTGCACTCTTCGACAGGAATTAGTTTGACAGCACATTGTACTCAGAACGTGCGACCGAATAAATCAACTATTAATGCGATCGCAAATATTACCCTGGTTGCACTAGCCGCTGATGGTTGAGGTTCTTTAGGCTTGCGTTCAAACGTCTGGATATTGGGCGGGTCAAGCACAAAGCTTCCGTCTATCGGCGCTCCCATCTTGCAATCGTTCGCTGCCACCCACAAATGAACCCGACAAATCCCCGCTGTCGTCTTCGCAGTAAGCTGCCAACTATTCTCAATAAGCTCCAACTGGCACATGGGCAGCTTGGGTGTGAGAACGAGAGAATCAGGGTTGAAGGCACTTACATTATCATTTTGCACAATGATCGTGTAGGCTAGAAGCTATGAAAATCAACCGTTTCGGGAAGGCAGAAGTCCTCAGTCCCGACCAAATTAATCTCCTGTTTAGTTCGGGTTTTGTCAAGCCAAGAGACAAAGCACTATTTGGCGTGTGTCTCTATGCTGCCTGTCGTATCAACGAAGCTTGTACCCTCTTTACCAGAGATGTCTTTGGGAGCAATGGCATCAGACAAGTCTTGCTACTGCGTAGCTTCAATACCAAAGGAAAACGAGATACTAGGGAAATACAAATTCACCCGACTCTCAGGAGGTATCTTGAAGAGTATGAGCCAAACTTACGCAAAGACTATCTGTTTCCAGGTCGCCACGGGCTAGGACATATCCACAAAGCAAGTGCCGACAAGATACTTCGGGAAGCGTTCCACAAAGTTGGCATTGAAGGGGCTAGCACCCACAGCTTCCGGCGAACGGCTTTGACCCGAATGAGTGACGCGGGCGTGCCGCTGCGGCATATTCAGTCCATCAGTGGACACCGCACCTTATCAGCTCTAGAGCGCTACTTGGGCGTGACTGACCAGCAGAAACAAAGTGCGATCGCTACCTTGGACTTCTGAATGCATCAAACTTAGAACAACTCACACTCCCTTTTCGCGCGTTGTCGGGGAAATTTTCGGGCGGTCGGAAACTGGCTCTGGACATCAGGCGGGATAAGGGTTTCAATGGAGGCACTCCCCACTCGCTGGAGAAACTAATTGAATGGAAACGTACCGTCTTTTTTCTCAATCTTGCCTGTTTTAATAAGTCTCCACTCGCTGGAGAAACTAATTGAATGGAAACCTTGCTCTACGCCGGTGAGCAACCAAAGTGCCGCCAGGTCTCCACTCGCTGGGGAAACTAATTGAATGGAAACACTCTCGGGACGGTACGTCCCGGTCGCACCGGCGTACTCCCCACTTGCTGGGGAAACTAATTGAATGGAAACGAGAAAGAGTTATCAACTTCATTGAAATCGATAACCGATCCTTCCCACTCGCTGGGGAAACTAATTGAATGGAAAC